>NZ_JASHKU010000044.1:0-39510 GCF_030056875.1 Rhodococcus sp. IEGM 1351
AACACATACCCAGCATCACGCATCAAGCATCAAACATTAAGCAGACACGCTCTAGTCCGACAACACCGTGTTTGGACGTGGTGTAGGCCAGGAGATCGTTGCTTCCCCGCAACCCCGCGATGGAGGAGGTGACCACGATCGATCCCGTCGTGCCTTCCGCCAGATACTGACGAAACGCGGCGCGGATGCCGAGGAAGGGACCGCGCAGATTTACCGCCATCACCTTGTCCCACTCGTTGACCGGCACATCCACGAGTTCGGCGAGCGACCCTGCGATGCCGGCATTGAGGAAGTGAAAGTCCACAGTGCCGAAGGCCTTGACGGCCTCGGCCATGTAGTGCTCGACACCCTCCTCCGAGGACACATCGCTCCCGACCGCGATCGCCTCGCCGGGAAGATCCGCCGCACTTTTCTGGGCCGCCTCGGCGTCAAGGTCGACGGCGACCACCTTGACCCCTTCCTCCGACAAGCGCTGAGTCGCGGCCTGCCCCAGCCCACCGGCCGCTCCGGTGACGATCGCCACCTTGTCCTCGAGTCCACTAGCTGGCATCTTTCATTCCTCTCCAACAATGAGTCCCGACCGAACCGACTCGTCGCTTCCGGGAGTCGGCCGCGATCAGGCTCGACACGACGAGACGTCAGACTCGTTCGGGCTGTGCGATTATCACGGTGTCGTTGGTGCGGCGGAGTTCGTCGACGAGAATCGGGAAGGCGGTCGTCGCTGCCTGCATGCCCATCACACTCGCGATTTCCATGACCTCGAGAATTTCTTCCTTCGTCGCTCCGTAGCCGAGCGCGTTGCGCATATGCAGCTTCCATCCAGGAACGTACAAGTGCGTCGCGGCGGCGTCGAAGGCGATGTAGATGAATTCCTTCACCTTCGGCTCCAATGTCCCGGTTTCCCACGAGAGGGAGGAGAAGTCGGTGTAGGCGCCGAAGATCTCCGGGTCCAGCTCCAGCATCTCGTCCCAAAAAGGGTGCCAGTAGCCGCGGTTCGCTGTAAACCGGGCCTTCAACTCCTCCTGGTACTCCGACAACGGTGCGGCAGACTCACGCAGCCCCTGCTCGTCGAGCACTTCGACGAGCAGGGGCACCCCGATGTTCATCGCATGGATCCCCAGCGTGCTGGTCAGCTCGATCACTTCCATGATCTCGCCGGGGGTGGCGCCGAGCTCGAGCGCCCGCCGGATGTGCTGGCGTACGCCAGGGGCGTGGAGGTGTGTGGCGGCGGCATCGACGGCGAGATAGACAAGTTCTTTGGTCTTGTCGTCGAGGTGGTTTTTCTTCCACGGCACCTCGGCGAAGCTGACGTAGGCCGCCAGGAACGCTGGCCGCAGGTTGCGGATCGCCTCCCAGGACTCGTCCCAGGCCCCGTGGATGTCGATGATGCGTTGCTTGAGTCGGTCGTGCTCGGCGCTCGAAGTCATAGTTGTTGTCTCCCGATGGTTTAGTGCTGGGGTTCTGCCCAACGCGCGATCTCGGTGTGATCGGCGGTGGGTGCGAGGTCGTCGGCGGCCTGTTCCCACAGCGCCGTGGCCTGTGCACCGAGTCGACTCGGTGCACCGACCTGCTCTGCGAGATCGACGGCGATCTTCATGTCCTTGAGCATCAGCCGCAGACCGAATCCCGAGTCGAACGTGCCAGGAAGGACGAAGTTCGGGTACTTGTTGTCGGTCGACCCGCTTCGTCCGCTCGAGGTGTTGATCAGTTCGACCATGACCTTGGGGTCCAGGCCGAATCGCTCCCCGGCAGCGATCCCCTCGGCGGTGGCGAGCAGATGAGTGGCGGAGAGAAGATTATTGATGGCTTTGAGTGCGTGGCCGGCGCCGACGCTTCCGGCGTGCTTGGTCGACCCCAGGTGGGACAGGACGGGTTGGGCACGGGCGACCGCGGTCTCGTCCCCTCCGACCATGATGGTCAGCCGTCCGGCCTCCGCGCCTTTCACTCCGCCGGAGACCGGTGCGTCGATGAGGGATATCGAGAGAGCTTCGAGGTCCTCGGCGAGCTTGCGCGTCGAGGTCGGCTCCGAGGAACTCATGTCGATGACGGTGGTCTGCGGCCTGAGATTGCCGCGTACGGCGGGATCCGCGAGAACCGTCTCGACGACAGTCGAGTTCGGGAGCATCAAGATCACGAACTCGGCTCCGTCAACTGCCGCCGCAGCACTGTCAACTGAGCTTCCGCCGGTGTCCTGCAGCCTCTGCCGCGCGTCGGTGCTGGGGTCGAATCCGTTCACGCGGTGGCCGGCCGAAACGAGACGGGCCGACATCGGCCCGCCCATATTTCCCAGCCCGATGAACGCGATGGTGGTGCCCGCCTGTGAAGTCTGGCCTGTCATGTTCTGTTCCTCAGTTCTCGAGCGTCGATCTCGCGCCGGAGGTGGACGTGCCGGATGCATCCGGCTGAGACGGCCGGTAGTCGGGTGTGGAGGTGCGTCACGGTGTCGGCGCCGGGGTGGTTCCGGAGTACTCCTCGGGGCGCACTTCCTCGGCCCAGCTCGTCGTTCCGAGCGAGATGGCGATATGAGTCATGAACGAGCCCGGACCTGCACCATGCCAATGTCGCTCACCCGGCGGGCACCACACGGTGTCGCCGGCCTTGAGGACCCGAATCCCGTCCGCTGCGGTTCCGACCAAGCCTTCACCGGCGAGGACCTGGAGAATCTGGCCATGCTCGTGCTCATGCCAGTAGGTGCGAGCGCCGGGTAGGAAGTTGACGGAGTTGATGGTGACACCGTCAGTAGCCGGCATGGTCAGATAGTTGTGCACGATGCCGGTGAACTGAGAGCCGGTCTTGCGTGCGGTTCCGGACTGTTCGATGCCATGGATGATCTTCACGGTGATTCCCTAGGTCGTGACGGCATCGTGCAATCGGACGTTTCCCGAGACGTCACCGATTGCGTCGACAACCGTGTTACTGATCCGGTCCGAGTAGCCGAGTTGCTTGGCCAGACCGAAGGATGCGAGTGGAGCTGCGGAGTTGGGGCTGGCCACGCCAAGACCTGCGACGAGCTCGACGTAGGCGAGGACGTCTTTCATCATCAGCGAGTTCGTCAAACCGCCCTCGAGGTAGTCGCCGTGGATGATCCGCGGAAACCGGTTCAGCGTCGCGAAATTCACGCCCGAGCTGTTGTTGAGGACGTCGAGGAGGACCTCGAGGTCGAGACCTGCCTTCCGTGCCGCCACCATCACCTCGGCGGTGGCGGAGAGCGAAATTGCGTTCAGAAAGTTGTTCAACAGCTTGGCGGTGTGCCCGGATCCGACGGCCCCGCAATGGAAGATCTTCTTCGAGAAGTGTTCGAGGATCGGGGTTACTTCCGCGATCGTCTCCGGGTCGCCACCGACCATCAACGTCAAGGTTCCCGATTCCGCCGCTGCCGCGCCGCCGGAGATACCTGCGTCGACGAACCGGACTCCCTTGCTGTGCAGTTGCTGATGAAGCCGTCGTGTCGATTCCGGTGCCGACGTGCTCAGGTCGACCAGGATCTGACCCGGACGCGCGTTCGCCAGAATGCCGTCGTCACCGAGTACGACCGATTCGACGATCTTGCTCTCGGGAAGCGAGAGCAAAATGATGTCGGAGTTCTGCACAACCTCGCCCACCGACGACGCGACGACCGCGCCGGCATCGCGTACCCCGTCGGTTCGGGTGTCGAACCCGAGCACCCGCTCGTTCGCCGAGGTGACGCATCGGGCCATACGCCCACCCATGTTGCCGAGCCCGATGAATCCGACTCGGCTGGTGGAAACGATCGACTCCGAGTCGATCTCAACGCTGTTTGTCATCAATGCTCCCTTTGTTCAGAGGTAGGCGGCCGATCGACGCGGCGACTCCCGCCAGTGCGCCCTGGTACTGTTCGTGACGGTCGAGGACCTGAGGATCGTGCCCCGGGATCAAGATCGCGTTCCGCTCTTCGACGATTCGCTTCATCTGGTCGAACCCGGCGTACATCGCTTCCAGGTCTGCCACGACCAGGAAGGGCATGTCGCGGTCGATTTCCTCGTAGTAATGCGTGGCGTCCGAGGCCAGCAGGACCATGCCTTCACTGGTCTTGACCGTGAGGATGGACTGACCCGGGGAGTGGCCTCCCAGCTGGATCATCTCGATACCCGGTGCAACTTCGATCGATCCTGTGTGGAACTGCATGCGCCCCTCATCGTGGATCCGGCGCAGATGGGCGAGTTCGGCGTTCTCGACCGAATGGTGATACTGCAGCCTGCGGGCGTACGGTCCGGTCCAGAAGTCGAACTCCCGCTTCGGAATGATGACCGGTGAGTGCGGGAACAGATCAGCGTTGCCGACGTGGTCGTAATGCGCATGGGTCAGAATCAGTGTGGCCTCGTCCGGTTCGACACCGGTCAGCTTCAACGCCTCCCGCGGGTGAATCAGGTGTCCTCGCCCGCGGTTGAATCCTCCCTGCTCGCTGTAGCCGGTGTCGACCACGAACGTTCTCTGCGCGTTCCGCACGATCCAGAAGTAGTAATCCATTCCCATCGGAGCATCCGGCTCTCCGTACAGGTGGTAGTTCAGGTAGATCTGGCTCCGCACCGTCTGCCGGGATGCGTAACGGACGACGATGACTTCGTACTCGTCATCTACCTCGGTGTTCACGAAACCGTCCTCCATCTTGCGGTGCCGTCGTATCGGGCCAACCCGTCCACGGGTTTGTATTCTCGTATTACAATAGTTGGTGATGGTCTTCTTGGCTATGCCCAGTCTTGAAATCGTTGTGCATCTACGCAGTTGGCGGCAGGCGCTTTTCCGAGATGCGGGGGAGGACGATGATCTCGCCCGATTGACAATAGTGTGTGACAAAACGTACTACTAGGAGCGTGGCGCGACGTTCGCGCCGCGTTGCACAGTGAGCCAAGGCGCTGAACGCCTCCGGTGCGCAATGACCAGGAAGATTCGGTGACTGCCCCTCGAGTGCTGCTTCGGCTGACGCCGGGGCGTGATCGGACAGCCGGCCAATGTCGGCAGCCGAGAGTTTTGTCAGACGAGCTGTGCAGCTCCGGATCAACCGAAAGAAGAGGGCGATGTCGACTAGTCGCACGCGTAAAGAAACCTACGAGGACGGTATCGAGATGCGAAAGGCAGTCCTCGGTGCCGCCCACGTCGAGCGGTCGTTGAACAATGTGACGGAGTTTTCCCGCCCCATCCAGGAACTCGTCACCGAGTACTGCTGGGGTGCGGTCTGGACCAGGGAGGGGATCGATCGCAAGACGCGCAGTCTGCTGAATCTGGCGATGCTCACCACCTTGAACCGCTCCCATGAGCTCGCTGTGCACGTGCGCGGAGCGGTGACCAATGGCTGCTCGGACGAGGAGATTCAGGAAGTGCTCATCCAGGCCGCCGTCTATGTCGGCGTGCCGGCCGCGCTGGAATCGTTCCGGGTGGCCGAAGCGACGCTCAAGGACGTGCGAGCGAACGTCTGACCTGTGATAAGGGCGCTGCGGTCGCCTCACCGACGGTGTGGCACTGCCGGATGCGGCGGGCACCGCCCCGACTGATTCGTGTCCACGGAACGCGTGCCTCGTGCAAGTGACGACCGGGCGGCCCGAAGCTCCATATGCGAGCCGCTGCCGCCCGGACATCGGCTGGCGCAGCGCCGTCTGGCAGGTTGGCCGCCGCAGCATGGGCGGTCCCGCACAGGGGTACCGCGCAACGGCCGGACCCGCGCCGGCGGCCTGGACTGGCAGGCGTCTGCGCCGACGCACCGCGCCCGGGTGAGGACGGACCTCGCGGGCACACCAGTGAAACGACGAGCGAAAGTTGCAAGCGATGACAGTTTCGGCACCACGCGAAGGTGATCTTCTCGCGAATATTCCCACAGGCCTCTTCATTGGTGGCCAGTGGAGGAGCAGCGCTCGGCTCCCTCAAACGGGAATGGTCGGAGTTCGACCCGCAGGGCCGGGAAACCCTGGCATCTGCGGTCCAGCACGGGAGCATCGACGAACACGAGCCGACACCTGCGGTCGCGGACAACGTGTTGGCCTTCGCCTGGATCTACGGCGACGTCGTGCACAACGACAGTGAGCGCCTGGCCGAGACCACGCAGCACGGCGTGGCCGAACGCTACAGGGCCGCAGCTCCGATCGTGTGTCGGCTGATTGTGCAGACGGTGGCCACCTTGCACTTCATTGAGTGGCTTCGCGCGCAGGACCTGATCACATTGCCGCAGGCAATTTTCGAACAGCAGGTTGTGGTGACCGACCCGGTATTCCGCGAGAAGGTCGCGGTGTTCATGGCCCCCGCCGGTGAGGAGATGCCCCCACTGCCACTGCGCGTGGGTGACGAACTCGGACCGGAATGGCGCCGACTCGTCGCACCTTCACCCGTCGCGGATGTTGGCACGGATCTGGACCGAAAGCCGATGGCGGATAAGGGATACCCTGCGCGCTCGGCCAATCAGCTAGGCGTCGCGCACCGGCTGCGGTGTTCAGAGAAGGCATGTCGAGCCGTACACGGTCATGCTCGCGGCCGGCATCAGGTTTGCCGGGGATATCGAGATCTGCCGAATCCACAACCCCGCCGTGCCGGCGGCGACGGCCCACACGCGCGACAACGCGTTGCCGACGCCCGACCCATGTAAAGCGTCGTGCCGACGGTCGCTGTCGGAGGAAGAACGGGGTTCACGGCCGGTACGGCACCTCCGAGGTACGGACTGTGGTGTCGGTGTACTTGTTCTCGGCGAGTAGTTGCTCGACGGCTTGCTTGCGGAGTTCCTTGTGGGGACCGGGGCCGACGATGACTTCGCGGATTGCGTTGACCGGGAAGGTGATGTCGACGTAGGGGATGACCCCGAGCGTGCCGTCGGGTCGAAACTTCAGCGTCCGATCGGCGATGTTGATGATCAACACGCGCCATTCCCGCTCGTCGCTGAACGCGTGGTCCTTCATGAAGGCGAGTTCCGGCAAGCAGATCCTGTAGGCATCGAAGACTCCGGTGGAGACGGGGTCGGCATTCGGTACGAATCGCAGGATCGACTCGACAATGTCGGCGCAGCGAGCTGTCACGGCATCGGGGCGTGATATCCAGTTTCGGCTATTCAGCGAGAGTGTGAGCGACCTGCGGACGAAGCCCGTCGGTATGTGTGGACACAGTCGCGTTGTTACGCGTGAGCGCGTGACCAAGCGTGTGCGTTAATCCCGATTTCAAAGCCCGCAGCAGATCGTCTTGCCCGCCAGCGCGCTCCAGTCGCTCGATCTCATCGACTGTTGCGCGGACCTTGATCACTTCATTCCCTCGCAGGGCCGCGAGTTGAACTTCCACTGGCTGCGGCGGCTGTGGTACGCCGAACAGAGGAACTGGCACGTGTCGCCCGATTTTTTCCTTGAAGTTCCTCAACCACCGTCTTTGTTCCTCGAGTTTGTCATTCGGCCAGACGATTTCGTAGCCAGTGAGGCAGACAGATGTGACGTAGTGGGAGTCGTACTTGTCCGCCGGCTCTGGCCCATTCGGTCTTGCAAGGATGGCGTAGACGGTATGACACTCCTTGTCTGCGCCAGCGGCGATAGCTAGTGTCACGTGGTACTCGTCTCCGACAGTTCCGTCGTATGTCACCACGTTGGAGCCTTTGATAAGACGTGGCGCGAAATCCTCCAACTCGAAAGGCAACCAGTACGTCGCTGTCTGCGAATCGAATCCGAACACCCAG
The DNA here is from genome assembly GCF_030056875.1 of Rhodococcus sp. IEGM 1351. NCBI lineage: Bacteria > Bacillati > Actinomycetota > Actinomycetes > Mycobacteriales > Nocardiaceae > Rhodococcus > Rhodococcus sp. IEGM 1351. Next base: position 7,658 of record NZ_JASHKU010000044.1, read on the forward strand.
AACTCGCCGTCATCCGGCTTCCGGATCGAGAGCGTGACTGACTCGGTGGAGTAGTACTTCGCCCCCACCCATATGCCAAACCTCCCCATCTCTGGATTTTCTTCGTAGTTCTCGACGTACAAGTCGTAGCCGGCTATCGGGCCGCGTGTTCGCTTGATCTCGCGGAGATGACTCATGACCGTTTCCTTCGGGTTGGTCGTATGGCTTGATGACTCACTCCATCAACGCTAGAAGGCGCGACGCTCCACCGGAAGGCCAAATAGACTTGCCGCCCTGTTTTAGGGCGTTGCTTCACTTCAGGCACACTAGTTATCCACAGCGCCTATCAAATGTCGCAAATTTCTAGACATCGCCGAGCAATCCCCGAGGCTCGGGCCACCGCACTCCGTCGCTGTGACGGCGCCGAACCTGACCGCGGCAGAGCAGGATGTGGTGTGGGCCGCCTACACCGCGGCAGTCGGCATCCCGGAACACGCCGAGCCCTCGGATCGGGTGGCCGGGTGCGCGCGGTGCGGGCACGCGACGACGGTGATGACTCCGGTCGGGCAGGTGATATCCCGACGGTTCACTGGGTTCGAGTCCTGGACGAACCTGGCCGGCCGGCACCTGTGTCAGGTGTGCGTGTGGGTGTACCGGAACCGCCCGCTACGCAGCGAAGCCCACATCGTGACTCGTAAACCCAAGGCTCTGGTTTATGGCGAACCCACAGCTGCTACTGCACGTCCTGTCGACCACCATCCGCAGTGATATGGCAGTGGTTGTCCCATTGCGTCCAGGCCGCAAACACCTGCTGCCCGATGCCCGGTGGGGACGGATAACGGTCGACGACACACACCTGAACTGGAGCGAATCCGACACGGTCCGTCTCGCTGTGATGCGCCGGCTCCGAGAGCTGGGATTCACCGAAACCATGCTCCGCGACGAGGTGCCGGCATACGCGGTGCTGTGCCAACTGGCCGCAGACCGGTGGCGTTAGGTATTCGACGACTGGAGCCAGCTGACCTCGTGGCGCCACGCAAACCCGTGGTGGGAAATCGGAATCCGTGCCACCCGATAGCGCACAGCGTTCGTGTCGGGGTGGACGAATACACTCAGGCCCCATTCGAAAGGATCGCCGTTGATCGAGTACCTCGCTTCCCCGACCACTGACCTCCCGAGCGCCTGGGGAACGGCGGGCGGGGCAATAGTCACTGCTATCTCGGTCGTCGTCGCGAGTGTGGTCGGAATCCGGACTTTGAGGGCTTTCGAACGAGACAGCCGCGACCGTTCCCGCCCGATGGTCGGTGCACAGCTCGTCCGGGATCCGCACCCTTCTGAGCGAGGTGCCGCATATCTCTTGGTCCGCAACTATGGGCAATCGGTTGCCTACGACGTCCAGGTGACATTCGATCCGCCGATGGAGAACGTGGAGACCCGCAGCGGGGATGACAGCTATGTTCCCTTCATGCTGAGTCGCTACGAGAATCCGATCGCAAATCTGATGCCGGGTGTTGACCTCCGCAACCTGTGGTTCGTCCCCAGCGGCGACGCCGATGATCAGGGGGACCTTCTCAATGATGAGCCCATTCCTAACGTTGTGACCGTGACCGTTAGGTACAGCGACACACCCAACTTCTGGGAGCGGGCAGCACATCGGTACGTCGACACGTTCGTCTTGGACATGGCGTTGTTACGGGGCGAGGTCGTCGTCAGGCACTCGGACGACCACTTGGGGCTGCACAAGCGGACGACGAAGGCGCTGGAGCAGATCGCACCAGCTGTGCAATCGACCGCGAAGGCGATAGGGAAGATCGAGGACTATGCCAAGCCGGAGGAGGTACGGGTCCGGGAGAGAGCCGAACGCGAGCGCCGCCGCGCCGTTGTCGAGAGTCGTCGGCAGGAGCGGCAGCGTAGGAACAATCCAACCCCCGAGCCGGCAAACGAGTAGGAACCCCGAGCAGGTTGTGGACCACGGTGAGCACTGTGGTCCACGGAGCAATCCGGCGCGACTCGAGAAAGCGAGGATCCTTCACTAGGATTCGGAGTGATGAATATGTCGGGGGAGAACGAACTTTCAGTAACCGACCGCTGGCTGGCCGCGGTTCCACAGCTACCCGGGCTGACTGACCAGGCCTCGCAGGTCGCGGAGCGGTTGCTGTTGTTGCTGCACTACGGGATCGACTGGTCCGACGGCAACTGGGTGGCCGGTCGCCGCGGTGACTACTGGGACAACCTGCTGCCCACTAGGGTCCGGTTGGCCACCTACTGCAGCATCAACCTGCACCAGTGGTGGACCGTCTCGGCTGCCCGGTTGGGCTCGGCCCCGCGCACCGACGAACAACGGTCAGAGCTGGCCATGCTGCTCACGAGTGAGGCGCGACCGGTGCTGCAGGTGATGCGCGATCAGACGACCGCTCTGACGTTGCGGACGCGGATCGTGGCCGACGCGGTCCGTGCCGCCCACACCGAGCACGGGTTGGCGTCGTGACCGTGACGCGGGTGTGGGAGATCGAGATGGCCGCCCGGTCCCCGATCTCGCACCGCGGGGAGCTGATCGGCACTACCGCGATCGGCCGGCGGATGAAAATCCTGCAGCCGGACGGGTCGGTCGAACTGGTCCCGGTCATCTCCGGCAACTCCTTCCGCGGCGTGCTGCGCCGGATCGGCGAGGAACTTCTACGCGACGTCCTCGACTACGAGGGCCAGCTGCCGCTGGCGGTCGCACACACCCTCCGCAACGGCGGCGCGATCGTGAAAACCCAGGCGGAACCGATCACCGGCCGCCGCCTACACCAACTCCGGGAGCTGATCCCGCAGCTGAGCGTGTTCGGCGGCGCCATCGGCGCCGCCCCGATCGACGGCTGCCTGCGCATCGGGCACGTGGTCCCGATCGTCACCGAAGCCACCCCGAACCTGCGCCGTACCTACTCGGGGCCGATCCCGTCCCGGTTCGACATCGAGGCCCTCGAGTCCTACTCACCTCGACGACGTGACCGCAGGCCACGCCGGCACCGCCGTCGACACCGACGCCGAGACGGGTGGGTCGGGATCGCCGGTGATGCGGTACGACATCGAAACTCTCGCCCCTGGCACGCGGTTCGAATCGTGGGTGCAATTGGTCCGAGGCTCCGACCTCGATCATGCCTTCGCCGCCGATGTGCTGGCCGAGTTCAGCCGCACCGGGTGGCTGGGCGGTCGCACCGGGATCGGGCACGGCCAGATCGCCACCACACGCCTCAGACCCTGATGGTGCGCCCGGTGGTCGATTGGCGGGAGATCGTCGCCGCACGCCGCACTGAGGCCCTGGAAACGCTGCTCTCGCTCCCGGCATGACCCTCCAGATCGCTGCGGGGATGGTGCCGCTGGTCGTCCGGGCGAGAATGGCCGGCGGTGTTGCGCACGCGGTGCCGTGGGGGATCAGCCTCGACGGCCTCCTCGCCTCGGAGATCCGGGAGAACACCAAGGCCGCCGCCCGGGAGGCGGGCACCGACTACGAGCCCTACAGCTTCGACACCGTGCCGGAGGACCTGGACCTGCCGTTGGCCCGCTGCCCCGGCGACGGCGCCGACGGGTGGCATTGGGCGGCGACGTTCGCCTATCCGGAGGACGATGTGCCCGGCCCGCACGTGCAGTACTGGTCCGCCCGACCGGATCAGCACGCACTCGACCAGATGTCGGCGAAGTTGCCGGCGTTGGTGTCCGAACGTCACGGCCGCTACCGCTCCCGGGTGATGCCCCTTCCGCTCACGGTGTGCCGGGACCTGGCCGGGCGGGCCGTCGGCGACCCGGCCGCCATCATCGAGCTGCTGACGCCCATCGTGTCGATCGGAAAGAAGCGCAGTGCCGGCCACTTCCACATGTTGACGTGGACCGTCGACGAAGAACCGGGGGCCGACCGGTGGGAGTTCGCGCATCGGTACCCGGATGGCGCACTCGGCCGCACGGCACCGCACTCCTGCCTGGCAGACACCGCAACTGCGGTGGCAACTGGCGGCGAGGCTCGGATGGGGTTGCGGCCGCCATATATGCACCCCGCCTGTCGTGCACAGGTGTTGTTGCTGGCGACCTGAGGCTACCGGGCGAAACTGATCTGCTGGCGAAGGGTTCGATGGTGTGAGTTGTCCTGTCGAGCTGTGAAAGTCGACGGATCTTACTCGTTTTCGAACGAGCCTTGTCGGCTTGATTTCCGATAGCGTCAGGCGAAGCGCGCGCACCGTACTCCCTCTACGGAAAGGCAATTGATGTTCCCTACTCGAATTCCGATGTCGCGGTCAGTCATTACTCGGACTGGTCGTTTAGCCACTGGTTGTTCGCCGGCGCAGTACTGCTGGTATCGGTCTTGCTGACCGTGATCGCTGTCGGGTTGTGGACGGCTGCGATCCCGGAGGACAACATCGCTCTGTATGCGGGTAGTGCGGGTGTCGGCGCGTTGGCGGTGGTGATGCAGGCGATTGGTCGGCCCGCAGTCGGGTGGAACCGGGCCCGTACAGGTCGTAGCTGCGTTCCCACTCCGGCTGAGCTGCGGTAAACAACCGTCCGCTGATAGGGGCGTTCAGCCCGCGGGCCACGGCCTGCGCGAGTTCGTTGACGATTGCGGTGTGTTCGGCGTCGTCCGGACGGTGGCCGTTCCAGCCCCGAGGCGATTCGAGCTGACAGTAGAGCTCCTCCTTGACGAACTCCCGCAGCTCTGCCGACGGCCGGAGGGTGTCGTACTGATCGTCACTGGCCTCGGCGAAGCGTTTGTTGAGCGCCTTGATCCGCGTCCAATGTTCGCGGGCGACAGCACGCGATACCTCCAGTCCGAGGATCGCGTCCCAGCGCCGTGCACCGTCGGATCGTAGGTCGCGGCCCGCAGCGTGGACAGCAGTCGTCCACGCAGTTTCGCGAACAGGTCCGGGTCCCCTGGCCGCGGCAGCGATCTCGTGCATCAGCTCGTCGGTGCTGCCGGCGACCGGATTGGGCCGGTGCTTGCGGACATGATCGGCAACCCCCGCTCCATACACGAGAAGCGACGGCCTCGTTGGTGGCGATCATCAGCTCCTGCAAGATGAGGCCGTGCATCCACAGCTTCGGGCAGCGAATCGGGAGGGTGAGACCGGGAACATTCTGGCGGGCTGCTCAATTCAGGATGTGAAGTTCGGTCTCCGCCGCTCCGTGAACGCACGGACCCCTTCCCGGCCGTCGATCGATGCGGCGCAAGCCGCGATCGACTGCGCCTCGCGGTCGAGTTGATCGTCGAACGTCGAGAACTGGGCGGACCAGATCAGTTTCTTGATCCCTGCCGAGGACTGCCGCGATCGTGCTGCAGCCTGGGTCGCGATCGTGGTCGCGGTGGAGAAGATGTCGGTGTCGTCCACGAACCGAGTGATCAGTCCTGCTCGATACGCCTCCTCGCCGCGCAGGGGGCTGTTCGTCAACAGCAAATCACGAGCCCGCGCGAATCCGATCAGCCGGGGCAGTGTCCACGTCATCCCGCCGTCGGGTGTCAAGCCGATGGCGGGGTACGCCGGCAAGAACGCGGTCGACGGCCCGCCCACGATCACGTCGGCAGCGCACGCGATGCTCATTCCGGCACCGGCCGCCCACCCTTCCACCGCCGCGATCACCGGCACCGGTGCCTGAGTCAGCGCCCGAATGAAGGTGTGGAACTCGGCAGCGAGGTCACCGACGAACTCGCCCGGATTTGTCGCCGACGCGAATGCCGTCACGTCTCCTCCGCTGCAGAATGTGCCCTCGGCGCCAGTGATCATCACGGCACGGATCTCGTGCCCAGTGGCGCTCAGAACATCGACAACCTCCGCCATGAGCGATCCGGACAGAGTGTTTCCCTTTGCGGGGTCGGTCACAACGGCATGGAGGATGCCGTCTTGGATCTTGGTTTCGCCATGAATTGATGCCATGCGTCTTTCTCCCTTCAAGATTTCTTATACGGTCAGTATTGACTGTATAACTTCACCGCCCTACCGTGTAAATCCCGAGCACATCTCTCTGTCTCGGAGATGCGGGTACTCGCCGGAGCGCGGCGTTGACACAGGAAGGCACACGTGGTGTCGGAACAAGCATTCATTTACGAGGCGATTCGCACGCCTCGCGGCAAGGGCAAGCGCGGAGCGCTCTACGGAGTGAAGCCGGTCGACCTGGTGGTCGGGCTGGTCCATGAGCTGAGGACCCGGTTTCCCGATCTCGACCCGGCGGCCATCGACGACATCGTGTTGGGTGTCGTCTCGCCCGTCGGCGACCAAGGAGGCGATATCGCGCGGACGGCCGCATTGGTCGCAGGTCTGCCGCAGACCGTCGCGGGCGTGCAGATCAACCGGTTCTGCGCGTCCGGCCTGGAAGCGACCAACCTGGCCGCTCAGAAGGTGCGCTCCGGCTTCGAGAGCCTCGTGATCGCCGGGGGAGTGGAGTCGATGTCCCGGGTACCGATCGGCTCGGACGGTGGCGCGCTGTTCAACGACCCCACCACCAACTACGACCTGCATTTCGTGCCGCAGGGGATCGGCGCGGACCTGATCGCGACGGTCGAGGGGTTCACCCGCGACGACGTCGACGCGTACGCGGTGCGATCGCAGGACCGCGCCGAACTCGCCTGGTCCGGTGGCTATTTCACGAAGTCGGTGGTGCCGGTGAAGGATTCGAACGGGGTGACGGTTCTCGATCATGATGAGCACCGTCGACCCGGCACGACGGTGCAGGCGCTGGCCGCGCTGAAGCCGTCCTTCGCCGGAGTCGGTGAGGCTGCCGGATTCGATGCGGTGGCCATGCAGAAGTACACCAGCGTGGAGAAGATCAACCACGTTCACCACGGCGGAAACAGCTCGGGAATCGTCGACGGCGCCGCCCTGGTGCTGATCGGCACCGAACAGGCGGGTGCGCGGTTCGACCTCACCCCCCGCGCCCGAATCGTGGCCACCGCGGTAACCGGGTCGGAGCCGACGATCATGCTGACCGGGCCGACACCGGCAACGTTGAAGGCCCTGAGCCTGGCCGGCCTGAGCGTCGACGACATCGATCTGTTCGAGTTGAACGAAGCGTTCGCCTCGGTCGTGCTGAAGTTCCAGAAGGACCTGCAGATCCCCGACGAGAAACTCAACGTCAACGGCGGCGCGATCGCCATGGGACACCCGCTCGGCGCCACCGGTGCCATGTTGGTCGGCACCGTCGTCGACGAACTCGAGCGCCGACAGCAGCGACATGCCCTGGTGACCCTCTGCGTGGGCGGCGGCATGGGCATTGCAACCATCATCGAGCGAGTCTGAGGAAGTACGACATGAGTGAGAACACCATTCGGTGGGATCGGCACGACGACGGCGTGGTGGTCCTGACCCTCGATGACCCGAATCAGTCCGCCAACACCATGAATGCGGACTACCGCCGATCCATGAGCGCGGTCGTCGATCGACTCGAGGCGGAGAGGGACGCAGTCACCGGGGTGGTGATCACGTCCGCGAAGAAGACCTTCTTCGCCGGCGGCGATCTTCACGAGCTGATCGATGCCGGTCCCGAGGATGCCGAGAAGTTCACCGCCTTCGCGGACGGGCTCAAGAGGGACCTGCGCCGGTTGGAGACGCTCGGTCGGCCTGTCGTCGCCGCGCTCAACGGGGCGGCGCTCGGCGGAGGGCTCGAGATCGCCCTCGCTGCCCATCACCGGGTCGCGATCGACGCGAAGGGCGTCGTACTGGGCCTGCCCGAGGTGACCTTGGGACTGCTCCCCGGCGCCGGTGGCGTCATTCGCACGGTGTGGTTGCTCGGTGTGCAGAACGCGCTGACGAACGTGCTGCTGCAGGGGCAACGATTCTCGGCAGCCAAGGCCCGCGAGTTGGGACTGATCGACGCCCTCGTCGCCTCCGCGGATGAGCTGGTCCCTGCCGCGAAGGCATGGATCCATTCTCACCCGGATGCGGTGCAGCCCTGGGATACCAAGGGGTACAAGATTCCGGGCGGCACTCCGTCGAATCCGGCGTTCGCGGCGACACTGCCCGCTTTCCCCGCGACACTGCGTAAACAGCTCAGAGGCGCCCCGGCGCCGGCGCCGCGGGCGATCCTGGCCGCGGCGATCGAGGGAGCCCAAGTCGACTTCGATACCGCAGCCCAGATCGAGACACGGTACTTCGTGTCGCTGGTGACCGGGCAGATCTCGTCCAATATGATCAAGGCGTTTTTCTTCGACATGCAGGCCATCGGTGCAGGCCGCAGTCGTCCCGACGGTGTCCCGGCGTTCACCGCGCGCAAGGTCGGTGTGATCGGTGCCGGGATGATGGGGGCTGCGATCGCCTACGTGTCCGCGAAGGCGGGGATCGAGGTGGTCCTCAAGGACGTCACCCTCGCCGCCGCCGAACGGGGAAAGAGCTACGCGGAAAAACTCGAGGCGAAGGCCCTTGCCCGGGGTGCAACAACTCCCGAGAAATCGCAGGCGCTGCTCGACCTGATCACCCCGACGGCCGACCCGGGCGATTTCGCCGGAGTCGACTTCGTCGTGGAAGCGGTGTTCGAAAGCGTCGACCTCAAGCAGAGCGTGTTCCAACAGATCCAGGACGTCGTCGCCGACGAGGCGGTACTGGGATCGAACACCTCGACACTGCCGATCGCCACCCTGGCCGAGGGGGTGAAGAATCAGGCGGACTTCATCGGTATCCACTTCTTCTCACCCGTGGACAAGATGCCGCTGGTGGAGATCATCACGGGGAAGAACACCTCCGATCAGACCCTGGCTCGGGCGTTCGACTTCACCCAGCAGATCCGCAAGACCCCGATCGTCGTCAACGACAGCCGCGGCTTCTTCACAACCCGCGTCATCGTCACCTTCGTCAACGAGGCCATCGCCGCCGTCGCCGAAGGCGTCGATCCTGCCACCGTCGAGCAGGCCGCGTTGCAGGCCGGATACCCGGCGCCGCCGCTGCAACTGGTGGACGAACTGACCACCACCCTGGTCCAGAAACTGCGCATCGAGACCAAGACCGCGGTCGAGGCGGCCGGGGGAACCTGGCGGACCCACGGCAGTGAGGTGGTCATCGACCGGCTCGTCGACGAATTCAATCGTCGGGGCCGCTCCGCCGGAGCCGGCTTCTACGACTACGACGACGCCGGCACCCGCACGCAGATCTGGCCCGGGCTGCGGGAGGCGTTCGAATCCGGCAGTTCCGAGATCCCTTTCCTCGACCTGCAGGAGCGCATGCTCTTCGCCGAAGCCCTCGAGACCGTACGGACCTTCGACGAAGGAGTGATCACCTCGGTCGCGGACGCGAACATCGGCTCCCTGCTGGGTATCGGCTTCCCCGCCTGGACCGGAGGCGTCGTCCAGTACATCAACGGCTACACCGGCGGGCTGCCCGGCTTCGTCACCCGCGCAAGGCAACTCGCCGCGCAGTACGGCGATCACTTCACCCCACCGGACTCGCTCGTCGCGAAGGCCGAGCGCGGCGAGACCTACGAATAGGAGCGTGGCATGAGCAGTGTGTTGAGAACCAAGTTCACCGACGCCTTCGGCGTCGAGCACCCGGTGGTGCAGGGCGGTATGCAGTGGGTCGGCCGCGCCGAACTCGCGGCCGCGGTGTCCGAGGCGGGCGGCCTCGGCATGATCACCGCGTTGACCCAGCCCACCCCGGCGGACCTGGTCAAGGAGATCGAGCGGGCACGACGCCTGACGGACAAGCCCTTCGGCGTCAACCTGACCATCCTGCCGTCGATCACCCCGCCACCGTACGACGAGTACCGCCGTGCCATCGTCGATGCGGGGGTGACCATCGTCGAAACCGCCGGCTCGAACCCCGAACCACACATGAACCTGTTCAAGGAGCACGGCATCAAAGTGCTCCACAAGTGCACGAGTGTGCGCCATGCCCTCAAAGCCGAACGGGTGGGCGTAGACGGAGTCAGCATTGACGGTTTCGAGTGTGCTGGTCACCCCGGTGAGGACGACGTCCCGGGTCTGATCCTCATCCCGGCGGCCGCCCGCCAACTGTCCATCCCGATGATCGCCTCGGGTGGCTTCGCGGACGGCCGCGGGCTGGCGGCGGCCCTGGTGCTCGGTGCCGACGGCGTCAACATGGGAACGCGGTTCATGTGCACCGAGGAATCCCCGATCCACCCCTCGATCAAGGACACCATCGTCGCCTCCGACGAGCGGGACACCGAGCTGATCTTCCGACCGCTGCGCAATACCGCCCGCGTCGCGAGCAACACCGTCAGCCGCGAAGTCGTCGACATTCTCGACAAGGGCGGCCAGTTCCCCGACGTGAAGGACCTGGTGGCCGGCGCGCGCGGACGCCGGGTCTACGAGCTCGGCGACCCGGAGGCGGGCATCTGGACGGTCGGGATGGTGCAGGGGCTCATCGACGACATCCCCACCGCGGGGGATCTCGTTCGCCGCATCGTCCGCGAGGCGATGATCGAGCTGGTGCGCGTGCGAACACTCTTCGGCGGCGAGGTCCTCGAATCGGCATCGGCGTAGGCGGATGTGTGGGCGGCCGACCATCGCGGTCGGCCACCGGCGCGCTGTCCACCGCGACGATCCTGCCGCATCGGACAACCGTGTGGCAGGCCTGAAACGCCACCGAGTCGGAGCGCGCGATGCCAGGACGAGGATCCTCGACGCGGCCGTGGAAGTGCTGTGCACTCACGGATACGCCGCGGCCACGACGCTGCGCATCCAGCACGCCGCCGGCGTCACCCGAGGCTGCCTGCTGCATCATTTTCCTTCTCGCGATCGACTGTTGATCGCGGCGGTCCAGCACCTGGCCCGGGCCCGCATCGCCGGGCTCCGCACGTTGCCGCCCTGGCCCGCCGATCCGGCCGGACGGGTCCGGCTCGCGGTCGACACGATGTGGGCAACCTTCTATCAGCCGTACTTCTGGGCGGCGACCGAGCTGTGGCTGGCCGGGCGCTCCAACGAACCGCTGCGGCAGGCACTCACCCCCGAGGAGCGCCGCCTGGGTCTGTTGGCCCGTGAGGCAGCCGACCTGTGCTTCGGCCCGGACCTGTCGGGCCGGCAGCACTATCGTCTGGTTCGGGAGCAGTTGATCACCATGATGCGGGGCGTGGCGCTGACCTACGCGTTCGACCCGAAACCCCCGTCGTACGAGCCTCACCTCGACCACTGGCGGCGGTTCGCGGCCACCTTGCTGGTGACCGACATCGGCGACGCTCGACCCTGATCTACCCCCCACCCAAAGACGGTCAGCCTTGACTGGTTAATGCTATACACATTAAACTCGACCCAGTGAACTGCCTCACAGAATGTGAGGTCGACGCCAATCCAACGAGGTGGGCATGAGCCGCAATCCATGGCTGACGCAAATCCGGCGCCTGGACCCCGAGCGAGACTACGAGGAAATATTCCGCCTGCACTTCTCCCATGAATTCCCATGGGATTCGGTCCAGGCGCTGAGTTTCGCGCTGTTCCGCACATACGCGGTCCCGAGCATCGGTGAACTGCTCGACAAGACCGGAGAATTCGGTGACCGGGTGCAAAAGCGCTACGACGACACCAACCTGCTGATGGACCAGGTCGTCGAGTCCGGCTTCACCGGAAGCGGTCGCGCCGCGATCCGCCGGATCAACCAGATGCACGGCAGCTACGACATCTCGAACGAGGACTTCGTCTACGTCCTCGCCACATTCGTCGTCGTACCGATCCGCTGGTTGCAGAAGTTCGGCTGGCGGTCGTTGACCGAGAACGAGATTCGATCCACCGTCCTGTACTACCGGGAATTCGGCCGCCACATGGGCTTGAAGGGTGTTCCGGAGGATTACGCAGGATTCGCGGCGCTACTCGATGAGTACGAACGCGATCACTTCGCGTTCAGCGCCGGCGGCAAGGCCGTGGCCGATTCCACCCTCGATCTGCTTTCCACGTTCCCGCCGTACCGTTTCCTGCCGAAGTCGGTGGTTCACCGCTTCGCCTACGCGCTGATGGACGAGCCGCTACTCGACACCTTCGGGTATCCGACGCCGTCACGTCTCGAGCGGCTGGGCGCCGAGGGTGCGTTGAAACTGCGCGGACGGTTTGTTCGATTCCTCCCGCCTCGGCTGCGGCCGTTCCGAGCCAGAGACCAGCGGGGGGTCCGTAGCTATCCCAACGGGTACCGCATCGAGGAGCTGGGCACGTTCCCGCGGGGATGCCCCGTCGCCCACACGGCACCGAAACAACACGAGCACTCGCACGAATCACTGCACTCGCCTGCTCTGGAGGACAGCAAATGAGCACCCGCACCGCCGCCCCTGCGCTGGCACCGGCTGCCCTCGCGGACGAAGTGACGTGGGCGACTGCCGAGCAGGTGACGAACCGTGCGGCATCACTTCGGGCAGCGCAGCGCGATTGGGAGCGCAGCGGCGCGCGCGAACGCGCCAGTTTTCTGGCGCTGTTCGGTCGGTGGCTGTCGGCGAATCGAGCCGAACTCGAGGAGTCGATGATCTCCGAGACCGGCAAATCGCAGTGTGACGCGGCCCTGGAGATACCTCTTGCGTTGCAGCTGATCTCGTACTACTGCCGCCACGCCGCGCGGTTCCTGGCACCGGAGAGGCGCAGGTCCTCGTCGATGATGTTCGCGAACAAGCGGGTCACCGTGCTACGCAGCGCCCAACCCGTGGTCGGGATCATCAGCCCATGGAATTACCCCGTGGCCAATCCGCTGATGGATGCGATCCCCGCCCTGGCCGCCGGGTGCGCCGTCTTGATCAAACCGTCCGAATTGACACCGGTCACCATCGATCGGATCGCCGAGGGCTGGCGCACACTCGGTGGACCCGACGTCTTCGCGGTCGTGCAGGGTGGCGCCGACATCGGCGAGTCGGTGATCGATGAGGCGGACTTCGTCCAGTTCACCGGGTCGAGCCGGACCGGCCGGGCGATCCTCGCACGAGCCGCGCAGACCCTCACACCGGTCAGCCTCGAACTCGGGGGCAAGGATCCCATGCTGGTACTGGCGGACGCCGATCTCGAACGCGCCGCGAACGCCGCGGTATGGGGTGCGATGTTCAACGCCGGTCAGACCTGCGTCGCGGTCGAGCGCGTCTACGTCGAGGCGCCGGTCTACGACGCCTTCGTCGACAAGGTCGTCGCCAAGACCAGGGCGTTGACGCTGGCCAACGGAGTCAGCGGCACGCGGGCCGACATCGGTGCCCTTATCGACGAACGGCAACTCGCCATCGTCGACAAACACGTCCAGCAGGCTCTCGCCGCGGGCGCCCGGGCTCTCACCGGCGGATCGAGAGGCGGGAACGATGCCAAGGGGTTCCCCTACTACGAGCCGACTGTCCTCGTCGACGTCGACCACAGCATGGACTGCATGACCGAAGAAACGTTCGGCCCGACGCTGCCGATCATGCGCGTGGAGGACGAACGCGAGGCCATACGGCTGGCCAACGATTCCCCCTACGGACTCTCGGCCTCGGTCTGGACGAAAGATCTCGACCGCGGTCACGCCGTCGCCCGGGAACTGGCGTGCGGTGCGGTCAACGTCAATGACGTGATCATCAACATGCTCTCGACCACCGCCCCGCAGAGCGGCTGGAAGACCTCCGGAATCGGAGCCCGGTTCGGCGGGGCGGCCGGGTTGCACAAATTCTGCCGCACCGAATCTGTCGTCACCTCGCGGGGCCCGTTGAAATCCGAACCCATGTGGTACAGCGTTCCCCGCTCGGTCCGGTCCGTCGGCGCCCGTGCGCTCGCGCTCGATGCACTCGCCAAGATTCGGCACCTTTGACCCTCGGTACGGAACCGGTCCCCGACCCGCCGTACCCGTTCCCCCACAAACAGAAAGCCACCGCTCACATGGTTCAAGAGAGCAACGCGCAGCCCGTCGCACACGGCGCGCAGTTCGATGGTCTGCGTGCGGCTCGCGAAACCACGTGGGCCACCCAATTGACCAGACACGCCGGATGCACACCTGACGCGGTCGCTATCCGGTTCGACGGTCGATCGATCACCTGGAGGCAGCTGCGAGATCGCGTCGCGCAGCTCGCGCTCTGGTTCGTCGACCACGGTATCGAGCCCGGGGACCGAGTCGCACTGTTACTGGGAAATCGGCCGGAGTTTCTCGAGACCCTCTACGCGGCGACCTCGCTCGGCGCCATCGCGGTGCCGGTGAACTTCCGATTGGCCTCGGACGAGGTGGGATTCATTCTCGCCGACAGCGGCGCGAAGGTCATCGTGACCGAAGCAGCGTTCGAACCGCTGGTCACCGCGGCACTGACCGACCTCACCGCGGCCCCCACCGCACTGGTCGCCGGTGCGCGGGCGGCGGATGCGACAAGGATCGACAGAGCATTCGAATACCACGAAGCCGTATCGAAATCCGGTGCGCCCGAGCAACCCCTGGGGTCGGGATCCGGTCAGGACGCGGCCGCGATCATGTACACCTCCGGCACCACGGGACATCCCAAAGGCGCTGTACTGACTCATGCGAACTTCCAAGCAGTTACCGACACCATGATTCGCGCCTGGCGACTGTTCGAGGACGGCGAGATCACACTGGCCGCCACACCCCTGTTCCACATCGGCGGCCTCGGGGCGATCAACGGTCCCTTCGCCACCGGAGCCACCATCGTCATCGCCCCAACCGCCGCCTTCGACCCGAACACGACGCTCGACCTGATCGCTGCCGAAAACGTCACCTCGACCTTCATGGTGCCCGCCCAGTGGCAAGCACTCTGCGCCGCCCCGGACGCGGCGACGAAGGCCGCGACACTGCGCACGCTGGCCTGGGGAGCTGCACCGGCCACCCACGATCTGCTGGCCGCGATGTCACGGATATTCCCGCACGCCAACATCACCGCGGTATTCGGTCAAACGGAGATGGCACCGGTGACCTGCGTGATGACCGGCGACGATTCGATCCGCAAGACCGGGTCGGTCGGGCGGCCGGCGTTCAACGTCTCGATCCGCGTGGTCGACGAGCAGATGAGAGACGTCGCGACCGGCGAAATCGGAGAAATCGTCTACCGCGGCCCCAACCTCATGCGTGAATACTGGAACAACCCGGACGCCACCAAGGCCGCCTTCGACGGAGGCTGGTTCCACTCCGGTGACCTCGTCCGATGCGACGACGAGGGGTACGTCTACGTCGTCGACCGCAAGAAGGACATGATCATCTCCGGCGGGGAGAACATCTACTCCGCGGAAGTGGAGAACGCGCTCGCCTGGCATCCCCGTGTTCGGGAGATCGCCGTGATCGGGCGGCCGGATCCGAAGTGGGGCGAAAGCGTCGTCGCCCTGGTCGTCCCCGCCGACCCCGACGCTCCACCGACACTGGCGGAGCTGGTCGAGTTCTCGCGAGAAACACTCGCGTCGTACAAGAAGCCGCGCGAACTGGTGCTCCTGGACGAGCTGCCGCGCAACGCTACCGGAAAGGTGATCAAGAACGTGCTCCGATCTCATGTGGAATCTCTCGCCGGCACCGTAGGTGGTGGCCGATGAGTACCAGCGCACCCCGACCCATCTTCGATGACGAACACGAGCAGCTTCGCGACACCACGCGACGGTTCGTCCACACCAAGGTTCTGCCGCATCTGGACAAGTGGGAACAGGACGGCCAGGTCGATCGCACGATCTATCAGGACGCCGCCGAAGCCGGGTTGATCGGCTTCTCGATTCCCGAAGAATACGGCGGAGCCGGGGTCGTCGACTTCCGATTCAACGCCGTCATCGGCGAAGAGTTCGCGCGCGCCGGCGCCTCCACCGTTGGCATGGGGATCACCCTGATCAACGACATCGTGCTGCCCTACTTCCTGGAACTGACCAACGACCAGCAGAAACAACGCTGGCTGCCGGGAATCGCGAGCGGCGAGAAGGTGATCGCGGTGGCCATGACCGAACCCGGCGCCGGCAGCGACCTCGCCGGGATCCGCACGTCGGCGAAACGGTCGGGCGACCACTATGTCGTCGACGGTGCGAAGACCTTCATCTCCAACGGTCAGCACGCCGACCTCGTGGTCGTCGTCTGCCGCACCGACGCCCACCCGCACAAGGGGCTGTCCCTGCTGGTCGTCGAAGACGGCACCGAGGGCTTCAGCCGGGGACGGAACCTGCGCAAGGTGGGCCTGCACGCGCAGGACACCAGCGAGCTCTCGTTCACCGATGCCCGGGTCGACGCACGGAATCTGCTCCGCGAGGAGGGATCGGCCTTCTACAGCCTGATGGGAAATCTTCCCCAGGAACGGCTGACGATCGCGGTGAACGCGGTGGCCTCGATCGAGGGAAACCTCGCGCGCACCATCGAGTACGTCAAGGAACGTCGAGCGTTCGGGCAGCCGATCGGGTCGTTCCAGAACAGCAAATTCCTGCTCGCCGACCTGGCCACACAGAGGGACGTCGCACGCATCTTCATCGATGACTGCATTCGCCGGCACACCGCCGGTGAACTCACCGCGGCGCAGGCCGCGGCCGCCAAGCTGTGGACCACCGAACTGCAGGTCACAGTCGCCGACCGGTGTGTGCAGCTCCACGGTGGCTACGGGTACATGGCCGAATATCAGGTCGCCCGCGACTTCACCGACGCCCGGATCCAGACGATCTACGGCGGAACTTCGGAGATCATGAAGGAAATCGTTGGAAAGTCTCTCGGGCTGTGAGTCTTTCGGAAAGTCAGGTACTGATGGATACCATCGTCGCCGAGCAGGACGTCTCCCGGACCCAGGACCGGATGTGGCACGACACGTGGGTGCCGCAGGAGACGGTCGAGTTGCGTGCTCGAGCCCGCAGGGCCGTGGAAGAGAAGCTCGCACCGGTCGCACGCCGCATCGGATCGCAGGAAGAGGCCGCCGAGAACTTCCCGTGGGATGCCTTCCGCGGGCTCGCCGATTCGGGTTTGTTCGGTGTGCCCTTCGCCGCCCCGCTCGGCACCGGCCTCGAGTACCCCATGCTCGGAACCTGCACCGTCACCGAAGAGATCGCGTACCACTCGTCGTCGATGGCCGGGGTGTACGACGGCCAGTGCATCCTCGTCCCGCAGGCCCTGAGCTTCGCGTCCGACGAGCTGCGCACACGGCTGCTTCCGAAGTTGATCTCGGGACACGAAGCATTCTCCTTCGCCACCACCGAACCCGATGCCAGTAGCGACCTGTCGATCGACGCGCTGCAAACCGTCGCCGTCGAGACCGACACCGGATTCGTGGTCAACGGACGGAAGCGGTGGATCACCAACAGCGTCGTGGCGACCTGGGCGGCCGTTCTCGTCCGGACCGGTGAGCGGATGAACATGCTGCTGGTCGACCTGCATTCGCCGGGTGTGCGGGTGGGTGCGCCCGACCTGAAAATGGGACATCGCGGACAGCTGACCGCCGACATCGTCTTCGACGACGTCGTCGTCCCCCGCGAGCATCTCCTCGGCGCTCCGGGAGCCGGCCTGTCGGTGGCGCTGTCGTGTCTGACCCGAGGTCGCATCGGTATCGGCGCCGCCGGAGTCGGGGTGGCGCAAGCGGCGGTCGACCTTGCGGTCCACCGGTTGCGCACTCGCCAACTCTTCGGCGGACCACTCGGGAAGATGCAGTACTGGCAGTTCAAGATGGCCGAGAGGGCCACCGAAATCGAGTGCGCGCGACTGTTGTACCAGAAGGCGGCCACTCGACTCGACCGCGGTGACCGCACCGCCGAGCCGGAGGCGGCAATGGCCAAAGCCTTCGGCACACGGATCGCCGTCGACACGGTCCGAGACGCCCTCCAGATCCACGGCGGATACGGATTCGCGCGGCAGGTCGCCGAAACCGGCGAATCGGTGCGCCTGGAAGAGTTGTACCGAGACGCGAAGATCCTCGAAATCTTCGAGGGCGCGAACGAACTGCAGCAATGGGTCATTGCACGGAACCTGATCGGCCGAGACATCACCGGCTGATCGATCCTCCCGGACGCGGAAAGGAGAAGGCCGAACTGCATGAACCATGTGGACGACCTCCCCGCCGGCGTCGCCCGTCGGCTCGCCGCACCCGGTCGACGGGGGAGCGAACACCGAGCGACGCTCGTCGGCTGCGCCGCGGTCATGAGAAACTAGTCACGTCCGACTGATCTAACCCCTGTGGGACGGCGCATCGTCCCGCGGAACACTGCGAGGCGAGGTTTTTCGTGAGCGTCCCATCGAGAACGCCGGCCACAGGCACGGGTGTGAAACCCAAGCGTGCCGAACAAGAGCGGAGCCGACTGGCCAAGCGCCGGATCCTCGATGCGGCCGTGAAGGTCCTGGTCGACGAGGGATACTCGAACGCGACAACGCTGCGGATCCAGAAAGAGGCCGGCGCCTCACGCGGGGGCCTGCTGCACCATTTCCCGTCCAGGGACGCGCTCCTCATCGCCTCGGTCCATCATCTCGCCGCAGAGCGCTTCCGCGATCTCGGTACCCGTACCGATTGGCCTGAGGACCCGCGGGAGCGGATCTCCGACGCGGTGGAGACCATGTGGGCGACCTACGCGCAGCCCTACTTCTGGGCATCGATCGAACTGTGGGTCGCCGCCCGCTCCCATGAGGAACTACGGGTCGCACTGTTGCCGGAGGAGCAGGTGTTGGGTGCGTTGGTGCGCGCCTCGACCGATGTGTTCTTCGGGGCCGAATTGTGCGGGCATTCAACGTATCCGATGGTGCGCGAGTTGCTGAACACCAGCATGCGCGGCGTCGCCATGACCTACGCGCTCGAGCCGCGAGACCATCGCAAAGACCCCCACCTGCGGGACTGGAAGACCATTGCCTGGTCGATGCTCCTCCCTGGTGAAATGAGCACCCAGAACAGTTAGTCGGTCAGTCTTGACTGTTTAATTTCTGGTCGCTACTGTAGGTCGTATCGGTGATGGCGATCACAGCGCGCCGATACGGAACCAGTCACCGCCGAACTCACCAGTTCTTCCTCAGGGACTGCTCGACAAGCCCAACCCCGCCCACGCCGGGGGAGTCGGCTTGTCGTGTCCCTGGTGCGCGGTGCAATCGGCTGCAGAAGAGCGATGGGACGGGCGATGTCTGCCTTGGAGAAAACAGTCAGAAACGGCATACGCATACTCGCCCAATCCTCACGTACCGCGCCGCGGACGGTCGGGGCGTTCTACGCCACCGCCCTCGAGACGTTTCGTCTGACGGCCAAACGCCCGTTTCAGTTCCGGGAGTTCGTGGCGCAGGCGTGGTTCATCGCCAGTGTGTCGATCGTGCCCACCCTGCTGATGGCCGTTCCGCTGTGCGTGATGGTGGTCTTTCAGATCAACGTCCTGCTCAACGAAATCGGCGCGATAGACCTCAGCGGCGCCGGCGCCGGGGTGGCGGTCATCCGGGAGATCGGTCCGGTGGTCACCGTGCTGGTCGTCGCCGGTGCCGGAGCGACCGCGATCTGCGCAGACCTGGGCTCGCGCACCATCCGCGAGGAGATCGACGCCATGGAGGTGCTCGGAATCAATCCGATCCACCGGCTCGTGGTCCCGCGGGTTCTCGCCTCGACCCTCGTGGCCCTGTTCCTCAACGGGCTGGTAACTGCCGTCGGTCTCACCGGTGGCTACCTGTACGCGGTGTTCCTGCAGGGAGCGACCCCGGGTCAGTTCGTCACGGCGATCTCCATCCTCACCGGGATCGGTGACCTGATGATCAGCGAACTCAAAGCCGCGATCTTCGGACTGCTCGCCGGACTTGTCGCCTGCCACCTGGGTTTGTCGGTCAAGGGCGGACCCAAGGGGGTCGGCGATGCGGTCAATCAGACCGTCGTCGTCAGCTTCATGCTGCTCTTTCTCGCCAACGCCATCATCACAACCCTGTCAGTGCACTAAAACATCGAGACCTCGGAGTCAACGTGCCATCCTTACCTTCACGGGACCTTCTCGGCCACAGCATCGCGGTCACCGTCGCGCGACCTGTCACCGGACTGGCCGACCTGGGGGCGCAACTCAGGTTCTACGCGACCAGCGTCGCCTGGATCCCGCTTACCCTGCGACGCTATCGACGCGAGGTCGTGCGGCTGATCGCCGAAGTCGGCCTCGGCACCGGCGCCCTGGCGGTCATCGGCGGAACCGTCGTGATCATCGGATTTCTCACTGCCGCAGCAGGTTATGAGGTCGGACAGCAGGGGAGCAGCTCCCTGGGGCGCGTCGGAGTAGAAGCCATGTCCGGGTTCATCTCGGCGTTTTTCAACACCCGAGAGGCCATTCCGGTCATCGCGGGTGTGGCCTTGACCGCCACCGTGGGGGCCGGATTCACCGCACAGCTCGGGGCGATGCGCGTCAGTGAGGAAATCGACGCACTGGAAGTGATGTCGGTGCCCTCACTGCCCTACCTGGTGACCACCCGCATCCTCGCCGGACTGGTCGCGATCGCCCCGCTGTATGGGATCGCACTGTTCATGGGTTTCGCCTCTACCGAATTCGTCTCGGTTGTCCTGTCCGACCAGTCCCGCGGAACCTACAGCCACTACTTCAATGTCTTCCTGGTGCCCACCGACGTGCTGTGGTCCCTGTTCAAGGTGCTGGCGATGTCAGTGGTGATCATGTGTGTGCACTGCTATCACGGCTACACCGCCTCCGGCGGGCCGGCCGGGGTCGGGGTTGCGGTAGGACGGGCAGTGCGCACATCGTTGATCGCGATCATGGTGATCGACCTGATCATCGGAATCGCCATCTACGGCGGTGTCAACGCGACCGTGCGGGTGTCCGGATGATCAACTCGCACAAAAAGGATCGACGACTCAACGCCCTGTTCGGGTTCGTGCTCATCCTTCTCCTGGTCCTCGTCACCGCCGTCGCGGTAGGCCGGTATCGCGGTGCGTTCACCGCCGCCGTCCGAGTCGATCTCATCTCGGACCGTGCCGGCTTGCTGATGGACGCCGGCTCCGACGTCAAGGTCTCGAATGTGGTGGTCGGAAGGGTTGCCTCGGTCGCATTGACCGACAACCACGCCGTCATCGCGATGGATCTTCAACCCGATCAAGTAGCGAAGATCCCCGCCAACGTAGGCGCCCAGATCGCCCCCACCACTCTGTTCGGCCGCAAGTTCGTGTCGCTGACCTGGCCCGATCAGCCCTCCAGCATCACCCTCGCGCAACGACCGTTGATCGACACCGCAAAAGTCACAGTCGAAGTCAACGATGCGTTCGACGCGCTGCTGGGTGTACTCGACCACATCGAGCCGCAGAAGGTGAACGGCACCCTCGGCGCAGTGGCGACGGCATTGTCCGGTCGCGGTCACAAGTTCGGAGACCTGATGGTGGATGTGGACCACTACCTGGCCGACTTCAACGGATCGATCCCCACCCTGCAACGCGATGTGCCCCTGCTGGCCGACAACCTCGACACCTTCACCTCCGCGACACCGGAGTTCCTGGCCACCGTCGATCATCTGTCGAGCACGAGCCGCACGATCGTCGAGAAGCAGGCCCAGCTCAGTGCCTTCTTGATGAGTTTCACCGAACTCGGAAACGTCGGCGACTCCTTTCTCGCGGACTCCGAGCAACCCGTCATTCAAGCTCTCGATGCGCTCGCGCCGACCTCGAACCTGCTCGGCGAGTACGCCCCGTCCTACCCGTGCTTCTTCGCCAGCCTCAACCAGTCCCGCCGCTACCTCGAGCGCGGCTTCGGAGGGGACCGGCCCGGCCTCAATATCCTGGGAACAATTCTGATGGGCGATCCGCCGTACACCTACCCCGAGGACCTGCCCGAGAACGGCGCCGACGGTCCCGCCCAGTGCTACTCCTACGGCGCGGGAAACCCACCGCCCGGACACACCCCCTTCGACGTCGGCACCCGGGTGTACGACCCGGTGCAGACCCCAGGAGACCTGCTCGGTAATCCGTTTGCCTCCCTGATCTACGGACTGACCCGATGAACGCGCGCCACCCAGGACTGAAGTTGACCGTGTTCATCGCCGTGACCTCGCTGATCACCGCTGCGCTGGTGATGGTGGTCGGAGACATCCGCCTAGGCCCGTCCCGGACCTACTCGGCCCTGTTCGCCAGCGCCTCCGGACTCAAGAGCGGCGACGACGTCAAGGTGTCGGGGGTCCCGGTCGGCAAGGTCAGCGATGTGCAGCTCGCGGCCACCGATTCAGTGTCCGAAGTCTCGTTCTCCATGTCCGAGGACATTGCGCTGTCACTGACGTCGACCGCCGCGATCAAATACAAGAACCTGATCGGTGACCGATACCTGGAGCTGACCGTCTTGCCGGACGGCCGTTCACCCCGAGGGGAACACGACCCGATCCCGGTCGCCCAGACCACAGCCGCACTCGACATCGATACCCTGGTCAACGGATTCCGGCCCCTGTTGGAGGGACTCGACCCAGATCAGACCAACCGCCTCTCCGCCTCGATCATCGAGGTACTCAACGGCCGGCAGGAGAGCATAGGCACTCTCGTCGAGCAGCTCGGCTCACTCGGTAACGCGCTCGCCGATCGCGACGAGGTGATCGGCAACACCGTCGACAATCTCAATACGGTATTGACGACCGTCGACGGCCGCAGAGACCAATTCGGTACCCTCGTCACCGAACTGCAGCAACTGACCACCGGTCTGTCCGCGGATCGCGACACGCTCACCCGGGCACTCGAACAACTGGACAACGCGAGCGCGGAAACGCAATCAGTGCTCGAACAAGCCAGGCCCCCGCTGCAGGCGGACATCGAACAGCTGTCTCGGACCGCCGCGAACCTGAACTCGCGTACCGACACCCTGAACCTGACCCTGGGCAAGCTGCCGGAGATGTATCGGCTGGTGGGTCGCAACACCGGATACGGCAGCTTCCTGAACTTCTTCGTCTGCGGTCTCGCCATCCGCTATCCCGGGCTCAACGGCCCCGAGACGACACCCATGTTCACCGCCCCCGCAGAGAGGTGCAAGTGATGGCGACGAAGTCGTTCAAAGAACGCAACCCCCTTCACCTCGGACTGATCGGCACGGCTGTCATCGCGGTGCTCATGGTCGCCGTGTTCAACTACCAGGCAATACCTTTCCTGACCGGGGCACGAACGGTGACGGGCGAGTTCGCCGACGCCAGCGGCCTCGCCGCGGGCGATCACGTGCAGATCGGCGGCGTCGAGATAGGCGAGGTCGAATCGATCACCCTGCGCCCGAACCATGTCGATATCGAGCTGAGAATCGATCCACACGGGCGAACACTCGGAGCCCGAACACACGCGGCGATCAAGGTCGAAACGGCGCTCGGCCGGCGCTACGTCGAACTCACCCCAGACGGGGACGGCGAGCTCGGAGACACGATCCCCGCCGACCGCACCACCTCCGGATTCGACATCACCGATTCCCTCTCCCGCGTCACCGAAACCCTGGAGGGAACCGACAAATCAACCGCCTCGCAGGCATTGACCAGTATCTCCGAACTGATGAATGCGTTGCCGGACAACCTGAAACAGTCTTCGGACGGCATCGCCCGGATCGCCGATACGGTCTCGTCCCGAGACACGCAGATCCGGCAGCTACTGGACCTGTCGACCTCGGTGTCCGGTGTCCTATCCGAGCGCAACAACAACCTCACCGCACTGATCACCGACGGTGAAACGCTGTTCGCGGCACTCAACGACCGCGCCGCCACGATACACAGCCTGCTCGTCCAGGTCCGCGCCGTCAGCGAACAGATCCGCGGCGTGGTTGCCGACAACCGCGAGAGCACCGCGCCCATGCTCGCAGAACTCGACACGGTGCTGACCACGTTGAACCAGAATTACACGAATATCGACAACGCCATCACCGGGCTGCGCCCCTTCGTGACCCAACTCGGTGAGGTGGTCGGCAGCGGCCCCTTCTTCGGCGTCCTGTTGCAGAACATTGCACCGGCCAACCTTCGTGGCCAAATGCCCGGAAGCCCAGGAGGAGTGAACTGATGACCACCCGCACCCGGCACCTGGCACGGCGAATCCCCACCCCGGGAAAGGCGCTCGCGGCACTACTGCTTTTCGCGGTGATCTCGACCACCGTCGCGGCGATCGCCACCCGCGATTCGACGCTCCACATCACCGCCTACTTCCGCAACTCGATCGGGCTCTACGAAGGAGACCGCGTGACGATTCGCGGGGTCCCCGTCGGCACCGTCGATGCGATCGACCCGATGGGGGACCAGGTGCGCGTCACGCTCACCGTCACCGGCGATCACCCCGTCCCGGCAGACGCCGGCGCCGCGATCATCGCTCCGACGCTGGTCACCGGACGATACGTGCAGCTCGCACCAACCTATGGCGGTGGCGCCCGCCTCGAGGACGGAGCCGAAGTTCCCCTCGAGAAGACCGCGGTGCCAGTCGAATACGACCAACTCAAGAAGCAACTGACCGAACTGTCCACCGAACTGGGCCCGCAAGGCTACAACGCCGACGGTTCACTGAGCGAGCTGGTGGCGTCCACCGGGAGGGCACTGGACGGAAACGGGCAGAGCCTCAAACTGGCGTTGTCCAACGTCTCGGCCGCAATGCAGACACTCTCCGACGGCGGCCCGGACCTGTTCAGCACCGTCCGAAACCTGCAGGTGCTCGTCTCCGCGCTCGCGGCCAGTGACCAACAGATCGTCGGCTTCAGCGGCGAACTGCGATCGGTGTCGACGCTGCTCAACAACAACCGGACCGAACTCGACGCGGCATTGGCATCCATCGCGGCCCTGCTCCCCGAAATCCGCGGATACGTCGACGACAACAACGAGGCACTGACCACCGATGTCGAATCCCTCAATTCGATTGCGACCCTGCTGATGAACAAACAGGACAACCTGGCACAAATCTTGCACGTCACCCCGACCGCACTCGCCGACCTCTACAACATCTACGACCCGGCCTCGAACTCACTGACCGGTGCGCTCGCGATCCCCGATCTGCCGGATCCGATGTCCTTCATCTGCGCATTGCTCACCACCGTCGACGCGCCGCAAGAGGAATGCTCCCGCATGAGCGACAAGTTCGGGGACATGTTCGGAGCCGCGGTCCGCGCCGCACAAGGATCCGCGCCCACCGGCCCAGCTCCCAAACTCGGTGAACTGGCCGTCCCCGGATCGGGAGGCACACGATGAACTTGCGCCGCTCACTGGCCGGCATCGTCATGCTCGGCACACTCCTGGCCGTCTCCGGTTGCCGCTTCGACGGCATCAATTCGCTGCCACTGCCCGGCAACGCCAACGACGGCCCGACCTACACCATCACCGTCGAACTGCGCGACGCGCAGAACCTCGTCGGCAACTCCATCGTCAAAGCGGACAACGTCACCGTCGGCACCGTGCGACGAGTGGTGGTGGACGGCCTGATCGCCAAGGCCGTCCTGGACATCGATGACAGCGTCGATCTACCGCGCACCGCGACCGCCCGACTGGCGCAAACCAGCGTCCTCGGCGCCCAATACCTCGAAATCTCCGCACCCCCGAACGGCGACACCACGGAGAAGATGCGTGACGGCGATGTCATAGCGCTCGAAAACTCCGCCGAATACCCCTCGACCGAACAAGTGCTGTCCGCCTTGTCGCTGGTACTCAACGGCAGCGGGCTCGAACAGCTCCGCACTATCATGGCCGAACTCAACGGCGCCGCCGGGGGCCGCGAACAGACCCTCAACCAGTCCCTGGCGCGAATGGAAACCTTCGTCGACGGCCTGGACAGCCAGCGGGGCAACATCGTCCGTGCCATCGACAGCCTCGACCGCTTCTCCCGCGAACTCGCCGGACAGAACACCACGATCGCCACCGGAATCGACGCCATCACCCCGGCCCTGGCAGTCCTCGACGAACAACGGGTCCAGCTGACACAGATGCTCGACAGTATGGGCCGCTTCGGCGACCGGGCCCGCATCGTCCTCAACAGCAGCCGCGACGATCTCCTCTCGAACCTGCACGATCTCGAGCCCACCCTGACCGAATTGGCGAACTCCGGCACCGACCTACCCGAGTCGCTCGCCGTGGCTGCTTCCTTTCCATTCCCCGTCACCACCGCCGACAAAGGCATGCGAGGGGACTACCTCAACCTGTTCCTCACCCTCGACCTCAGTGCAGAAGCCATCAACAACAAAATCCTCGGAAGCATCCCTGCCGGCGAGCTCGCGCGTGCTGTCCTGCCCAGCCAAGCGGTGAACCCCCTGCTTGCCCCCACCCAGCCCGCACCGGCGCCACTTCCCTTCGCGGCGGGAGCCCCTCGATGAATCGCACTGCACTCGTCCGATTCCAACTCGTCACCTTCACGGTGCTCTCGATCGTCAGCCTCACCTACGCACTCATCTCGTACGTGAGCATCGAACGCATCACCGGCCTGCGCACATACACGGTCACGGCGGACTTCGCCGATGCCGGCGGCCTCTACGAGAACGCACTGGTCACCTACCGTGGCATCGACGTCGGACTGGTCACCTCGATCGACCTTGCGCAGGACGCACACGTGCGCGCCTCCATGCAGATCAAGGACGCCTACCCGGTCCCCACCGCCAGCACCGCGCACATCCGCAGCATGTCCGCGGTCGGCGAACAGTTCGTCGATTTCGTCCCCACGACAGACGAGGGACCATATCTCGTCGACGGGGACACCGTCCCGACCGACCAGACCGAGACCCCGGTACCCGCCGGCGATGTGATCGAATCCGCCAACCAGCTGCTGCAGAGCATCCCCAAGGATTCTCTGGACAAAGCCGTCGACGAAACCTTCAACACCTTCGACGGAACAGGTCCACAGATCGCGCAGCTGATCGACTCGTCCGCCGAACTCGTCCGACTGGCGCAAGCCGACCTCGAGCCCACGCGCACCCTGATCAACGATGCCGAGCCGCTACTGACGACCGGCAATGAGGTCAGCGAGGACATCACGTCCTTCACCACCGACCTGTCCGCGTTCACCGAGCAACTCGTCCTCAGCGACGGACAGATCCGTGCGGTGCTCGATCAGGGACCGTCCGCCGCCGCGACCACCACGGCAACGCTGACCGACCTCCAACCGACCTTCCCGCTGCTGATGGCCAACCTGCAAACCGTCGGTCAGGTGTTCCGGATGAACATCCCGGAACTGCGCCAGATCCTCGTCATCTACCCCGCATTGAGTGCGGTGACCAACCATTCGGTCACCGGATTCCAACTCGACGACGACCAACTCGGCCCACAGGCCCCGCTGGACATCAAACTCGGCAACACCCTCAACCCGCCACCGTGCACCCAGGGCTACCAGGCGACCGAACGCCGCGATCCCTCCGATACCGCACCCGCCCAGGTACCCGGTGCCTCCTACTGCGATGTCGCCCCCGACGACCCGAAGGTCAGCCGCGGCCTTCGCAACACCCCCTGCGCCACCGACCCCGCAGTGCGGGCACCCGACGTCGCGAACTGCCCCCAAGGCCTGCCGTCGACCTGGGAGGGAATGCTCCGACGCCCCGGTGCCAGCCCCACACCCGAAATACCTGCGGCGCCGCCGAATCCAGCCCCGGCGGCCGTCCCCTACAACGACACCGACCAGAGCTTCCTCAGCCCCCAAGGGGCGTCCTACATCATCGGCACCGCCCCAGACCCATCCGCACCAACAAAGGAGGCCGATCGATGGCAATCGCTAGTGATCAAATGACAACAGCGGAGGATGCACCCGAGCTGACGACCCCGCCCGCACCCCATGAACCCCTCACTCCCGATTCCGAAGGCCCTCGTTCGAGGCGACCGGCTTATTTCCTCCTCGGACTCACACTTGTGCTCTGCGTGCTCGTCACTGCATGCGCAGTTCTCGGTGTCCGCATCCAGGACGGTCGGCACGCGGCCGAGCGAGACGCTCAGGTCCTCGACACGACCCGGACCGTACTGGCCCAGCTTGTGTCGCTGAACCACAATTCCGCCCAGCAAGATCTCGACCGCATCGCCGCCAACGCGACCGGCCAGTTTCGTGACCAGTTCGACTCTGTCGCCGACAGTTTCGCCCAAGTCCTCGGCAACGGACAAGTCGAATCCACCGGGGAGGTCAAAGCCGCCGGCATCGTCGACGCCAATGACGACACGGCGACAGTTCTCGCCGCCGTCACCTCACTGGTCAAGAACTCCGAAGCTCCAGAAGGTCAACCGAGGGTCTACAGGATGAAAGCAACACTGAATCACATCGACAACCAATGGCTGGTCGCAAGTGTGGAGTTCGTCGCATGAGCACCGCAGTACAGGAACAGAGTGTCCCACCCGCACCGGAGTCGGCCGCGAACACCAGCCGGAGCAGGCGCGCGTTTTCTCTCCCCGGCAGCATCGCGCGGCGACTCACCGTCCTCTCGCACACGAAGCTACGCGTCTTGATTACGGCCGTTGCAGTCCTGACCGTCACGGCCGTGGCCACCGGGGCCGTCCTGGTCGTGCAATTGCACAACCAGGCCCGTACGCGCACCGCAGCCGCGGAGGCGACTGCGGCCGCACGCGAGAAAATACCCGCGGTGCTCTCCTACGAGTTCGGTTCACTCGACGACGAATTCTCGTCCGCCACCACGAACCTGACCGGCCCGTTTCGCGACGATTTCGCCGAGCTCGCCCGCAACGTGATCGTGCCCGCAGCACGAGCAGACTCGATCGTCACGAAAGCCGAAGTCGTCGAGATATCCGTCGTCGACACCAATTCGGACAAGGTGACCGTGTTGATGTTCCTCAATCAGAACACCACCAGCACCAAACTCCCGGCGCCCCGCCTCGATGGCAGCCGAGTCACGGTCGAAATGACCCCCATCGCAGGTGGCTGGCTGATCTCCGGCATCACACCGGTCTGATCCCCACCACACAGCAAGCATATTCGCAGCAGGAACGAGGAACACATGGGTGTCGAGGTATCCGTCGAGGGACTGACCAAGTCGTTCGGCTCGCAGAGGATCTGGCAGGACGTCACGTTGACGCTGCCGGCTGGTGAGGTCAGTGCGTTGCTCGGGCCGTCGGGTACGGGTAAGTCGGTGTTTCTGAAGTCGCTGATCGGTTTGCTCCGCCCGGAGCAGGGTTCGATCGTGATCGACGGCACCAACATTCTCGAGTGCTCGTCCAAGGAGCTGTACGAGATCCGGAAGCTGTTCGGGGTGCTGTTCCAGGACGGCGCGCTGTTCGGGTCGATGAACCTGTTCGACAACGTGGCGTTCCCACTACGCGAACACACCAAGAAATCCGAATCCGGAGTCCGCAAGATCGTCATGGAAAAGATGGAACTCGTCGGCCTCCTCGGCGCCGAGGACAAACTGCCCGGCGAGATCTCCGGCGGTATGCGCAAGCGTGCGGGCCTGGCCCGGGCCCTGGTACTCGACCCACAGATCATCCTCGTCGACGAGCCGGACTCCGGTCTGGACCCGGTGCGCACCACCTACATCAGCCAGACGTTGATCGACATCAACGCCGAGATCGACGCGACGATCCTGATCGTCTCGCACAACATCAACCTGGCGCGGACGGTGCCGGACAACATCGGCATGCTGTTCCGCCGGCATCTGGTGATGTTCGGTCCGCGGGAGGTGCTGCTCACCAGTGAGGAGCCGGTGGTCAAGCAGTTCCTGGGCGGCACGATGATCGGTCCGATCGGGATGTCGGAGGAGAAGGACGAGGCCACCATGGCGCAGGAGCAGGCGATGGTCGATGCCGGCCACCATGCCGGTGGTGTCGACGACGTCGAGGGCATCGTCCCGCAGATGAAGGCGACGCCGGGGATGCCGTTCCGGCAGGCCGTGGCCCGCCGTCAGGAACGCGTCCGGCACATCATGCACACCCTGCCGGAGAATGCCCAGATCGCCATCCAGGAAAGCCTCGAGCAGACCTCCGGCGGCTGGTTCCACGACGACGTCACCGCTCCGCTGGAAGTAGCAGGCGATGTCCGTTGATCCGTCGACCCTGATCGTCGCCGTGGTCGCGGCGGCCGGTGCGTTCGTCCAGGGCATGGACGCGCCGCCGCAGGTCGAGGATCAGGCAACGCAGATTCTCGAGTCGTACCCGGCGCCGGCCGTCGACCAGCAGGTGTCCGACGTGATCGCGGTACTGCCCGAGCCGGTGCGCGCACCCGCGCAGCAGGCGGTGGACGACGTCACCGCCGCCGCCGTGACGGCACTGAAACCGCACCTGCCGTCCGGCGCCCTGACACCACGGCCGACGCCCGAACCCGAACCGCAGACACCCGCGGAGCCGGTCGTGCCGCGGTCGGTGCCGGAACCGGAGCCACCGGCATCGGTGTTCCTGTCCAGTCCACCCGTCTACGACGACGAGTCCTCGGCAGGCACCAGCACGGTGCTGCAACCGGTTCCGGCCACGTTTCCCCGCGCGTCGCTGGCCCCGGTCGGCGCGATCGCACTGTTCGCCCCCTGGCTGCGCAAGGCCGGAGCGATCTGCGAAGGAATCAAACCCGCGACACTGGCCGCGCTGTATGCGGCCGAGAACGGGTTCCGGTACGGGCCCACCGCGCCGGTGTCCCCGTCCGGCGCGCTCGGACCGGGCCAGTTCATGCCCGGCACCTGGGCGATCTACGGCAAGGACGCCGACGAGGACGGCGCGGCGGACGTGCTCGGAATCGCCGATCCCGTGATGGCGTCCGGAAATCTGCTGTGCGACATGTACGAACAGATCGATGTGTGGAAACAGCAGGGCCGGGTGTCCGGGGACACGCTCGACCTCACCATCGCGGCATACAACGCCGGGTCCGGCGCCGTCCTTCGATCCGGTGGAATGCCCTCCGGCAGCGCGGACTACGAAAACCAGACCAAACCCTATGTGGCGAAGATCCGGGGCAGCGAGTCGTCCTTCGCCGAACTGCTCACGCCGCTCATCGGACTGCCCCTGGCCGACGGCGTCGGCGGCCGGGTGGTCGAATCGGCGATCCGCTACCTCGGCCTGCCCTACGTGTGGGGCGGCGGCAACGTCGACGGTCCGTCGGGTGGGGGCTTCGACTGCTCGGGACTGACGACGTTCGCGGTCCACGTCGCCGCCGGCATCACTCTGCCCCGCACGTCCGAAACCCAGTGGTCCATCGGGCAGGAGATTCCGATGGACCAGGCCCGGCCCGGTGATCTGCTGTTCGGCAACTGGCAGTCCGGGGGTCCCGGGCACGTCGCCATCTACATCGGCAACGGACAGATGATCCACGCCCCCACTACGGGTGACGTCGTGCGCATCGCGGACGTCTTTCCCGAAATGAAGGCCCGCCGCATCCTATGACCACAAAAGAAAAATCCGTCCAATCTCAGCTCGAACATGAACCGCCCGACTTCTGAAGACAGCGAAAACCGATAAGACAGAACCGGCGAAGATCCAGTGAGAAGAACCATGATCCCCGCACGTCGTGACAAACCAGGACGAAATGAATGGCGAGGCCCTTCACGTCCGTCCTCGATGACAGGCGCTCCTCAGATGTAGATCCTCAAGATTACTTTGGCCTTTCTCGCCGCCTTTTCGCTAGTCATTTATTCCGAAAGACAGGTAAGAATCCGACGAACCCCGAGCAAGCCGGATGGTTCGTCAGGCCCGGCGAAACAAGGCCGGCTCTAACGTTGTCCCCCAACGGGGCGGATGACGTTGCACCTACTACCGGCGCCCCCGGACGGGCCCGAATCCGCCCAAACAGCAGTTGAGCGAGATCTCGACTCGTATGCGGGGGAATTAGACCTCGCCCGCATGGATTCGATTCGTGAGCCATACGGATTCTGGCGCCGAGGCTGGTCAGGTGGTGCGGTCACGTGATGGTGATGCCGCCATCGACTACGAGGGTTTGTCCGGTGACGTAGCCGGCTGCGTCGCAGGCGAGCCAGACAAGGGTGGCGGCGAGTTCGGTGGCATCGCCGGTGCGCCCGAGCACCGTCCGTGACGCGAGGCTGTCGAGGTAGCCGTCGTGATATTGGTCGGTCATCTCGGAGGCGAAGAAGCCGGGGGCGAGCGCGTTGACGCGAATTCCCTTGCGGGTGCCCCATTGTTGGGCGAGGTCTCGGGTCAGACCGATGATTGCGGCTTTGCTGGCGCTGTAGGCGGCCTGGGGCAGACCGGCGGTGGTGA
>NZ_JASHKU010000045.1:0-38333 GCF_030056875.1 Rhodococcus sp. IEGM 1351
TTGTGGATCGGGCGATTCAGGTGCACGGTGGGGCCGGCGTCACCGACGACTTCCCGCTTGCCATGGCCTGGGCGCACCTGCGAACCCTGCGCCTGGCGGACGGTCCCGACGAGGTCCACAAGCGCGCCATCGCGCGGCAGGAACTCCGGCAGTACCGCGACACCGCCGTCAGCGCCTCCACCAACGGACACAAGGTTGCGGTGAGCTGACATGGCCGGACTCGACCTCACCGGACGCACCGCGATCGTCACCGGCGCGTCGCGGGGCATCGGCCTGGCCGTCGCCAAGGCCATCGCGGCCGCCGGCGGGAACGTGGTGCTCACCTCACGGTCCCAGGAATCGGCCGACGCCGCTGCGGCCGAGGTCGGGGGCACCGCGATCGGACTCGCCGCCCACGCCGTCGACGAAGAGGCTGCCCGGCGCTGCGTCGACGTCACCCTCGAACGCTTCGGCAGCCTGGACATCCTGGTCAACAATGCGGGGACGAACCCGTCGTTCGGGCCGATCATCGACCAGGACCACGCGCGATTCGCCAAGACCTTCGACGTGAACCTGTGGGCTCCGGTGCTGTGGACGGGGCTCGCCACGAAGGCGTGGATGGGCGAGCACGGCGGCGCCGTGGTCAACACCGCCTCCATCGGCGGCATGGCCTTCGAGGCGAACATCGGTCTGTACAACGCGTCCAAGGCCGCGCTGATCCATCTCACCAAGCAACTGGCACTGGAACTCTCACCGAGGGTGCGGGTCAATGCCGTCGCTCCCGGTGTGGTGCGGACCAAGCTCGCCGAGGCGCTGTGGAAGGAACACGAGCCGGCCGTGTCGGCGTCCACGGCGCTGGGGCGGATCGGCGAACCCGCGGACATCGCGTCCGCGGTCGCGTTCCTCGTCTCCGATGCCGCGAGCTGGATCACCGGCGAAACCATGGTGATCGACGGCGGTCAACTGCTCGGCGACGCCCTCCCGTTCCGGCAGGGGGCCCAGCTCGGTGTCTAGCGTGGACGTCGTCGGCATCGACACGGAGGCCGTGAGCCGCTGGTTCGGCACGCTCGGCATCGACAGTGCCGGACCGCTGACCTTCGACCGGATCGGACTCGGCCAGTCGAACCTCACCTACCTGGTCCAGGACCGGGCGGGCGGCAGATGGGTGCTCCGGCGCCCACCTCTCGGACACCTGCTGGCGTCGGCCCACGACGTCGCCCGCGAGGCGCGGGTCCTCTCCGCCCTCGAGGACACCGTGGTGCCCACCCCGCGGGTGTTCGGACTCACCGACGACCCGGAGGTGAGCGAGGTACCGCTGCTGCTGATGGAGTTCGTCGACGGACAGGTCGTCGATCGCATGTCGATCGCGGAGTCCCTGACCCAGGAACGCCGCCGGGCGATCGGTCTGTCGCTGCCGCGGACGCTCGCGAAGATCCACGCGGTGGACCTCGACCGGACCGGGTTGACCGACCTGGCCAGCCACAAGCCGTACGCGCAGCGTCAGCTCAAGCGGTGGTCGGGGCAGTGGGAGAAGTCGAAGACCCGCGAGCTGCCCGCCCTCGACGACCTGACGCGACGGCTCGCCGCCTCGGTGCCGGAGCAGCGGGAACTGACACTGGTGCACGGCGACTTCCACCTGCGCAACGTCATCACCTCCCACGAGACCGGGGAGGTGACCGCGGCCCTGGACTGGGAGTTGTGCACCCTCGGCGACCCCCTCGCCGACGTCGGCAGCCTGCTCGCGTACTGGCCGGAGCCGGGCGAGACGACCGGCGGCGACTTCCCCGCGTCCACCCTCGACGGTTTCCCGGACCGGGTGGAGATCGCCGGGGTGTACCTCGACGAGACCGGCCGCGACCCGCAAGCCCTCGCGTTCTGGCACGTCCTCGGCCTGTGGAAGGTCGCGGTCATCGCGGAGGGCGTCATGCGCCGCGCGCGGGACGAACCGCAGAACAAGGCGGCCGCGGGCACCCCGACCGTCGAGCGCATCGACGACCTGGTGGCCAAGGCGTGCGACATCGCCGCCCGGGCCGGAATCTGATCGAACGACGATGGAGAAATTCATGAAGAGAACGGCAATCGTCACCGGCGCGGCACGAGGCATCGGTGCCGCGGTGGCGAAGAAACTGGCGAACGACGGGTACGCGGTGGCCGTGCTCGACCTCGACGAGTCCGCGTGTGCGGCAACCGTCGACGCCATCGAGTCCGCCGGCGGCCGGGCGCTGGCCGTGGGCGCGAACGTCGCCGACGAGGCGTCGGTCGCCGCGGCGGTCGAGCGGGTGGCGACCGAACTCGGTGCCCCGACGATCCTGATCAACAATGCCGGAATCACCCGCGACAACCTGTTGTTCAAGATGACCGTCGACGACTGGGACGCGGTCATGAACGTGCACCTGCGCGGTGCGTTCCTGATGTCGCGGGCCGTGCAGCAGCACATGGTCGACGCCGGGTTCGGGCGCATCGTGAATCTGTCGAGCACGTCCGCGCTCGGTAACCGCGGGCAGGTCAACTACTCCGCCGCCAAGGCGGGCATGCAGGGCTTCACCAAGACGCTCGCCATCGAACTGGGCAAGTTCGGTGTCACCGCGAACGCGATCGCGCCCGGCTTCATCGAGACCGAGATGACCGCCGCCACCGCCGAGCGGGTGGGTGTCGGCTTCGAGGACTTCAAGAAGGCGGCGGCGTCGCAGATCCCGGTGAACCGCGTCGGGCAGCCCGAGGACATCGCCAACACCGCGTCGTTCCTGGCGAGTGAGGGTGCCGGATTCGTGTCCGGACAAGTGATCTACGTCGCCGGCGGACCGAAGGACTGAGGAACATGACCACTGACGAACAGGCGATCGCACGCGACCTCAGCGATCGCGTCGCGACCCTCGTCGAACAGAACGACCTGTCGGATCCGACCGGGTTCCTCGGAGCCCGATTCGACGCCGGCCTCGCGTGGGTCCACTTCCCGCCGGGGCGCGGCGGGCTCGGTCTGCCGCAGAGCTTCCAGGCGCAGGTCGATGCCGAACTCGCTGCCGCCGGAGCGCCCGGTCCGGCCAAGGGCCGCAACGGGATCGGATTGGGCATGGCCGCGCCGACCATCGCCGCGTTCGGCACCGAGGAACAACAGCAGAAGTACCTGCGGCCGATCTTCACCAGCGAGCACATCTACTGCCAGTTGTTCAGCGAACCGGGGGCGGGCTCCGACCTGGCCGCGGTCGCGACGCGAGCCGTCCGTGAGGGTGACGGCTGGATTGTCAACGGGCAGAAGGTGTGGACGTCGGGGGCGCAGAACGCACAGATGGCGATCCTCGTGGCCCGGACGGATCCGACGGTGCCCAAGCACGCCGGGCTCACGTACTTCCTGTGCGACATGAGCGATCCCGGTATCGACGTCCGGCCGTTGCGGCAGATCACCGGTGAGGCCGAGTTCAACGAAGTGTTCCTCACCGACGTCCACATTCCCGATACCGATCGGCTCGGCGACGAGGGGCAGGGCTGGCGGGTGGCCACCGCGACCCTCAACAACGAGCGGGTGGCGATCGGTGGTTCCGCGGCCGCCCGCGAGAGCGGCATGATCGGACCGGTCGCCCAGGCCTGGCGGGAGCAACCCGAACTCCGCGATCCGGCGATGCACGACGAACTGCTGCGGCTGTGGGTCGAAGCGGAGGTCGCCCGGCTGACCGGGGAACGCCTGCGGCAACAACTCGAGGCCGGGCAACCCGGCCCGGAGGGATCCGGCCTGAAGCTGGCTTTCGCCCGGCTCGCGCAGACCATTTCGGGTTTCGACATCGAACTCCACGGCGAGGCCGGGCTGCGGTACGACGACTGGACCATGCGCCGCCCCGACAAGGTCGACTTCACCGGCCGTGAACCCGGCTACCGGTACCTGCGCGCGAAAGGCAACTCGATCGAGGGCGGCACGTCCGAGATCCTGCGCAACGTCATCGCAGAACGCGTCCTCGGCCTCCCGCCGGAGCATCGCGTCGACAAGGACATCGCCTGGAAGGACCTGCCCCGATGAGCACCGCAGATCTGCTGTATTCCGACACGGAAGACGCCCTGCGCGACTCCGTCCGCCGCCTCCTCGCCGACCGCTGCCCACCGGAACTGGTGGTCGGGGCGTACGACCGGGCACCCGCCGACTTCTCCGGAGTGTGGAAATCCCTCGCCGTCGAACTCGGACTGGCGGGCCTGCTCGTCCCCGAGGACCTGGGCGGCGCCGGCGCGACCGCACGCGAGGCTGCGGTGGTCATGGAGGAGATCGGACGTGCCGTCGCGCCCGTCCCGTACCTTTCCAGCGCCGTGCTCGCGACGGTCGCGCTGCTGAAGGCGGGAGACTCGCGAACGGTCGGCGCACTCGCCGACGGGACGACCACCGGTGCGCTCACGGTCGGGCTCGCGACCGCACCGGGCCGGTTCACCCCGACCGTGCGCCGGGACGGCGACGCCCTGACCGGCACCGTTACCAGTGTCGCGGGCGTCTCGGAGGCCGACATCCTGATCGTGCCGGTCGAGGGCCCGGGTGGACTCGAACTGCACACGGTTCCCGCCGGCACCGCCGGCGTCTCGGTCATTTCCGTGCTCGCGCTCGACATGACCCGGCCACTGTCGGATGTCTCGTTCGACGCCGCCGCATCCACCCGCATTGACGACGGCAACGCCGCGGCGGCGGTCCGTGACGCCCTCGTCGTCGGTGCCGCACTGCTCGCCTCCGAGCAACTCGGGCTTGCGCAGTGGTGCTTCGAGACGACCCTGGCGTACGTCAAGGAGCGAACCCAGTTCGGCCGCGCCGTCGGGTCGTTCCAGGCGATCAAGCACCGCCTCGCCGACCTGTGGCTCGAGGTCACCTCCGCGGCCGCCGCTGCCCGCTACGCCGCGGACACTGCCGCCCGGGGCGACGCGGACGCCGAGGTCGCGGCTGCCGTCGCGCAGGCGTACTGCAGTGACGTCGCCGTCCACGCCGCCGAGGAGTGCGTCCAGCTGCACGGCGGGATCGGCATGACGTGGGAATACCCCGCGCACCTGTATCTGAAGAGGGCGAAGAGCGATCAGCTCGCGTTCGGCACCGCCTACCGTCACCGCGCGCGCCTCGCCGACCTGATCGACCTGCCCGCGTAACCCGAGCCGCACCACCGACAGTCAGGAAGCAATCCATGAAGGCATGGCGTGTCCACGAACTCGGCGAGCCGCGCACCGCGCTGCAACTCGAGGAGGTCCCGGATCCGACGGCAGGCCCCGGCCAGGTGCTGGTGAAGGTTCTCGCCGCACCGGCGAACTTCCCCGACGTGCTGCTGTGCCGCGGCGAATACCAGATCAAGCCGCCGCTGCCGTTCACACCCGGAGTCGAGCTGTGCGGTGACGTGCTGGAGGTCGGTGACGGCGTGACCCGCTTCGCCGTCGGCGACCGGGTGATCGGCAACCCCAACCTGCCCGGCGGCGGATTCGCCCAGATGGCCGTGATGGACGAGGCCAACACGTTCGCCGCCCCGTCCGCGCTCGACGACGCCGAGGCGTCGGCGTTGAGCATCGGCTACCAGACGAGCTGGTTCGCCCTGCACCGGCGCACCCAGCTGAAGCCGGGGGAGACGCTGCTCGTCCATGCCGCCGCGGGCGGAGTGGGCAGCGCCGCAGTGCAATTGGGCAAGGCTGCCGGAGCGAAGGTGATCGGCGTCGTCGGAGGCTCCGACAAGGTCGAGTACTGCCGCCGGCTGGGGGCGGATCTGGTGATCGACCGGCACACCGACGATTTCGTTCCGCTGGTCAAGGAATTCACCGGCGGACGCGGCGCGGACGTCGTCTACGACCCGGTCGGCGGCGACGCCTACGCGAAGTCCACCAAGTGCATCGCGTTCGAAGGCCGGATCCTGATCATCGGTTTCGCCGGCGGCACCATCCCGACACCCGGCCTCAATCACGCCCTGATCAAGAACTACTCGATCATCGGCCTGCACTGGGGTCTGTACAAGCAGTACAACCAGCAGGCGATCGCCGACTGCCACGAGGAACTGACCCGTCTCGCCGACTCCGGTGCGATCACGCCGCTCATCAGCGAGCGGCTCTCGCTCGCGGACGTCGCCGACGGCATCGGCCGGCTCGGTGACGGCAGCACCGTCGGCCGCCTCGTCTTCCAACCCTGAAGGGAACGCACATGGACATCGGTTCGCTGTTCGACGTCGCAGGCAAGACCGTGGTGGTCACCGGAGGTTCGCGGGGTATCGGCCGGATGATCGCGCAAGGATTCGTCCTGGCCGGGGCTACCGTGATCATCTCCGCCCGCAAGGCCGAGGCGTGCGAGAAGGCCGCGGCCGAACTGTCCGCCGCCGGGCCGGGGACGTGTCACGCACACCCCGCCGACCTGTCCACCGAGGAGGGGATCGAGGGCCTCGTCGCGCGGGTCGCCGAGGTGTCGCCCCGGCTGGACGTCCTGGTGAACAACGCCGGAGCGACGTGGGGTGCGCCGGTCGACGATTTCCCGGCCGCCGGTTTCGACAAGATCTTTGACATCAACGTCAAGGGCGTGTTCATGCTCACCCAGGCGTTGCTGCCGAGTCTGCGGGCCGCGGCGACGGACGGTGACCCCGCCCGGGTGATCAACATCGGATCGATCGACGGACTCGTGGTGTCGGGTAGCGAGAACTTCTCGTACGGGGCGAGCAAGGCCGCGGTCCACATGCTCACCCGCAAGCTCGCAGCGACACTGGCCGCCGAGCGGATCACCGTCAATGCCATTGCCCCCGGACCGTTTCCGAGCAAGATGATGGCCTTCGTCCTGGACGATCCGGAGCGGAAGGAGGCGGTCGAGGGATCGGTCCCGCTCGGCCGGGTCGGCACCCCGGAAGACGTCGCGGGCACCGCGATCTTCCTCTCCTCGCGTGCCGGGGCCTACCTCACCGGCACCGTCGTCCCCGTCGACGGCGGGTTGTCGGGAACACGCTGAACAGCACGTCAGACAGTCGGAACACGGAACGAGCGAGAGGCGGTATGGCCGCGATGAGCTGGTACGACGACAGGCCCTGGATGGATCGGTACGACGAGAACACGCGTTCCGTGGGGGAGATCCCCGCCCGGACAGCGCTCCACATGTTCTCGGCCGCGGTCGAATCCGCCCCGGACGGGCCGGCCATCCGGTACCTCGGGGGCACCCTCGACTACCGCGAGGTCGACGAACTCAGCGACGGTGTGGCCGCCTACCTCACCGAGAACGGATTCGGGAAGGGCGACCGGCTCGCGATCTACCTGCAGAACGTCCCGCAGTTCGTGCTGGCGTTGCTCGGCACGTGGAAGGCGGGCGGTGTCGTCGTCCCGCTGAACCCGATGTACCGGGACGAGCTTTCTCACATCCTCACCGACGCCGGAGTCACCGCGATCGTGTGCAGCGAGAACGCGTGGGCCGATCGGGTGGCGGAGCGGGCATCCGCCGCGGGGGTGCGGATCGCGCTGACCGCGAGCGAACTCGACATCCAGACGTCCGGCGACCCACGGGTGTTCGGGGGCGTGACCCGGGTGCGCGCCGAGGGCGTGCCGGACCTGCTCGAGGTGGCCCGGGCGCGCGCGGGGGCCGGCGTGCCGGATCCCGGTCTGGTCCCGGACGACGTCGCGCTCGTGTCCTACACGTCCGGAACGAGTGGAGTCCCCAAGGGAGCGACCAACACCCACCGGAATCTCACCGTCAACAGTTCGATCCTGCGCCTGTACGAGAGCAAGCCCGCCGGTTCGCCGATCTTCGCGCTCGCACCGCTGTTCCACATCACGGGCATGGTGTGCCAGTTGCTCACCGCGATCGACCTGGCGTCGCCGCTGATCCTCGCGTACCGGTTCGACGCAGGGGTCGTCCTCGACGCCCTCGAGCGGGAGCGGCCGGTGTTCATGGTCGGCCCGTCCACCGCCTACATGGCGCTGATGGCCCACCCCGACTTCTCCGGTGAGCGCTTCGCTTCATTGGAGGCCGTGATGTCCGGTGGCGCCCCGCTACCCCCTGCCATCGTCGAACGGTTCCGGGAGCTGACCGGGAAGTACATCCGCAACGGCTACGGGCTCACCGAGACCAGCGCACCGTGCGTCGTCGTCCCGCCGAACCTGGAGGCGCCGGTCGATCCGTCGTCGGGCACGCTGGCGATCGGCCTGCCCCTTCCGTCCGCCGTGATCCGGATCGTCGGGGAGGACGGGCACGACCTCGACCCGCTCGAAGTCGGGGAGATCGCCGTCGACGGGCCGATGGTCGTGCCCGCGTACTGGAACGAACCGGACGCCACGGCGCAGTCGCTGCCCGGCGGCCGGTTGCTCACAGGCGATGTGGGCTTCATGGACGCCCAGGGCTGGGTGTACGTCGTCGATCGCAAGAAGGACATGATCAACGCGTCCGGGTTCAAGGTCTGGCCGCGCGAGGTCGAGGACGTCCTGTACCGGCACCGGGCAGTCCGGGAGGCCGCCGTCGTCGGCGAGCCGGACAGCTACCGCGGCGAGACCGTCGCCGCGTTCGTCAGCCTCCGCCCCGGGCAGACGGTCGAGACGGACGACCTCGTCGAGTACTGCCGGGAGCGGCTGGCGAGCTACAAGGCCCCGAGGCGCGTCGAGATCGTCGACGAACTGCCCAAGACGGCCAGTGGGAAGATCCTCCGACGCGAAATGCGCCGCAGCACCCCGGCCTGAGCCCGCCGCCGTCCCGTTCGTTCCGACAATCAGGCGAGAACGGGGTGCGG
The DNA here is from genome assembly GCF_030056875.1 of Rhodococcus sp. IEGM 1351. Taxonomy (NCBI): domain Bacteria; kingdom Bacillati; phylum Actinomycetota; class Actinomycetes; order Mycobacteriales; family Nocardiaceae; genus Rhodococcus; species Rhodococcus sp. IEGM 1351. The sequence continues at coordinate 8,667 of NZ_JASHKU010000045.1, forward strand.
GTAGTCCGCCGCGCGGTGCTGGAACGACAGGATCCGGGGGTTCTGCACGACCCCGTCGCGGATCTCGACGGCCCGCCGGATCGTGTCGCTGCGGTCCCAGGCGGCGGGTCCGTCGAGGACCGTCCCCAGGTGCGGGAGCAGGGCCTCGCTGATCTCCCACGTCGCCGAATTCCACAGGTAGGACGGGCTGTGATCGACCGCGTAGTAGCGGACGTTCTCACCGATCATGAACGTCGGATCGGCGAACGACGTGGGCCGGGCCCAGCTGAAGCCCATTCCCTCGTCGCAGGACACGTCGACGACGAGGCTGCCGGGCAGGAGGGTCTCGACGTCCGAGTCGATCAGGAACGTCAGCGGCGACTCCGTGTCCTGCAGGACGCAGTTGACGATGATGTCGTGCCGGGCGAGGAATCCGGCGAGCGGCATCCGGCCCTCGTCCGTGGTGACGTGGCTGCGGCGCGGATCGGCGTCGTCGTGATCGAACTGCACGATCTCCGCGGAATGGATCGGCGAGCTCACGGCGGTGACCCCGCGCTGGGTGACGACGTGGACGTCGTGGATGCCCAGGGCGTTCAGCGCGGTGACGGCGCCGCGGGCGGTGGCACCGAAGCCGAGGACCACGGCGCGGAGACGGCGGCCGTAGTCGCCGGTCGACCCCGCGATCGACAGGGCGTGCAGCACCGAGCTGTATCCGGCGAGCTCGTTGTTCTTGTGGAAGACATGGAGCTGGAACGACCCCTCGACGCTCCAGTGGTTCATGGCCTCGAACGCGATCAACGTGAGGTGGCGATCGACGGCCACCTGGGTGAGCTCCGTGTCCTGGACGCAGTGCGGCCACCCCCACAGGATCTGGCCGTCACGCAGGTCCGCCAGATCCTTCGCGAGAGGTTTGGGCAGCAGGAGGACGTCGTTGTGCTCGATCAGCTGCTCCCGGGTGCGCAGACCGCCCACCGACAGGGCCAGCTGCTCGTCGGACACGCCGAAGGGCTCTCCGTAGCCGTACTCGAGATGGATGCGGCCACGGAGGTCGGGGTCGATCCGGTCGAAGTGGAGCGGGTGGATCGGGAGCCGGCGTTCGTCGGTTTTGCTCGAACGCGCGACGATGCCGAGGGTGAGTGGATGAGAGCGGTGTTGCTGCACAGGGGTGTCCCTTGGTCGACACTGCCGGAGAGAGTCTTCGGCAGAGAGTTGTTGCCGCGGAACCCGCAATGGCGGAGGCCAGCGTTCGATCGATGTGCGCGGCATCTGCCGGCGCGGCTGCAGCTCTCGACAAAGCCCGAGGAGATCACTCGGGGAAGACTGGTAGCACCAGAGAGAAAGGCTGCGCCGCGACAGGCGACGCAGTTCCTCGTGGTGCCCCCGGCAGGATTCGAACCTGCGACCTTTCGCTCCGGAGGCGAACGCTCTATCCCCTGAGCTACGGGGGCGCACCGGAAATCCGGTGTGCCGATTGGGCTGGCCAATCGTAGCGCATGGGTAGTGGGATCGACCAAATCGGTCCCCCTACTTCGTGGACTCGCCCCGGTAGCGGCCCGAACACGCCTAGTGTCGGGAGGACGTGGACGCTCGCGAACTCCCGGGGAGGGGTCGAGAATGACCGATGGACGGCAGGTCGGGTCGCAGGACTCCGACGGGCACTATTCCGATTCCGACCTCGATCTGGACCTGCGGTGGTGGGCAGCGGCCAACTATCTGACGGTCGCGCAGATCTACCTGCAGGACAACGCGCTTCTGCGTGCGCCGCTGCGCCCCGAACACATCAAACCCCGGCTCCTCGGGCACTGGGGGACGAGCCCGGGTCTGTCGATGATCTACGCCCTGCTGAACCGTCTCATCCGCCGGACCGACACCGACTGTCTCTACGTGACGGGTCCCGGACACGGTGGCCCTGCGCTCGTCGCCGCCACGTACCTGGAGGGGACGTACTCCGAGGTGTACCCGGGCGTGTCCCGCGATGCCGCCGGTATCCACCGCCTCTGCCGGCAGTTCTCGACGCCGGGTGGCATCCCGAGTCACGTCAGTGTGCAGACGCCGGGCAGCATCCACGAGGGCGGCGAGCTCGGCTACGCTCTCGCGCATGCCGCCGGTGCGGCATTCGATCACCCGAACCTATTGGTGGCGTGCGTGATCGGAGACGGCGAGGCCGAGACCGGACCACTGTCCGGTTCGTGGAAACTCCCCGCATTCCTCAATCCGGAACGTGACGGAGCGGTGTTGCCGATCCTGCACGTCAACGGAGCGAAGATCGCCGGGCCCACCGTCTACGGTCGCAGCAGCGACGCGGACATCGAGGCGTTCCTCGGCGGTCAGGGTTGGGCGCCGACCGTCGTCTCCGGCGACGACCCGAGGCAGGTCTTCCCGGCGCTGCATCGCGCCCTCACCGACGCGCACGCAGCGATCTCCGACCTGCAGCGGGAGGCGCGGGCCGGCCGGCGCAGCGCAGCCAAGTGGCCGGCAATCGTGCTGCGGACCCCGAAGGGCTGGACCGGTCCGCGCACCGTCGACGGCGTGCTCGTCGAGGGCACGCACCGGGCGCATCAAGTTCCGCTGTCGGGGGTGCGGACCGACGAGGCGCATCTGCGTCAGCTCGAGGAGTGGATGCGGTCCTACGGCCCCGGTGAACTGTTCGACTCCTCCGGCGCACTCGTTCCGGACCTCGAGCGGCTCGCGCCGCAGGGCGACAAGCGGATGGGTTCGTCGCCGTACGCGAACGGCGGCCGCCTGCGTGCCGATCTTCCCGTGCCGCCGCTGGAGAAGTACGCGCTCGCGATCGAGAAGCCCGGCACCACCGTCCACGAGACCACCCGGGTGCTCGGGGAACTGCTCCGCGACCTGTACGCCGCCACCACCACGCCCGACGGCGGTGGATACTTCCGGCTGTTCTGCCCGGACGAAACGGCCAGCAACCGGTTGGGCGCCGTGTTCGAGGTGACCGACCGCTGTTGGCAGCTGCCGGTCACCGACTACGACGACGGACTGTCGGCCCGCGGCCGGGTGATGGAAGTGCTCAGCGAGCACCTCTGCGAGGGATGGCTGGAGGGATATCTGCTGTCGGGGCGGCACGGGCTGTTCGCCAGCTACGAGGCGTTCGCGATGGTGAGCGTGTCGATGCTCGTCCAGCACACGAAGTGGCTGCAGCACGCGGTGGATCTGCCGTGGCGGGCACCGGTGGCGTCGCTGAACGTCCTGCTGACCAGCACGTGCTGGCGCAACGACCACAACGGGTTCAGTCATCAGGGGCCGGGCATGATCGACGCCGTCATCCCGCTCGCACCGGATGTCGTCCGGATCTGGCTGCCACCCGACTCGAACACTCTGCTCTCCATCGCCGACCACTGCCTCCGCAGCACCGACCACGTCAATCTCATCGTGGTCGACAAGCAGCCGCACCTGCAGTACCTGACCCTCGCGGAGGCGCATGCGCACTGCGCGGCCGGGGCGTCGGTGTGGGAGTGGGCGGGGACGGAAGGCGCGGTGGGCGCCGACCCGGACGTCGTGCTCGCCGCCGCCGGGGACGTCCCGACCCAGGAGATCCTCGCCGCGGCGCAGTTGCTGCGCGAACGCACGCCGGACCTGGTCACCCGGGTGGTCAACGTCGTCGACCTGATGGGGTTGCTCACCCCCACCGAACACCCGCACGGATTCGACGCACGCATGTTCCTCGACCTGTTCACCGCGGACACGGACGTGGTGTTCGCGTTCCACGGGTACTCGCGCGCCGTCCACGAGCTGATCCACGGGCGTCCCGCCCCGGACCGGTTCCACGTTCGCGGCTTCAGCGAACAGGGCACCACGACGACACCGTTCGACATGGTCGTGCTCAACCGGATGAGCCGCTATCACCTGGTCCTCGAGGCGCTGCGACGCACGCGGAGAGAGCCGGCCGGTGCCGGCGAACTGGCCGATTTCTGCCTCCGGCAACTCGAACGGCACGGCGAATACGTCGTCGCGCACCTCGAGGACATGCCCGAGGTGCGCGACTGGACGTGGTCGTGAAGCCGGAAGTCAGTTCATCGGGAGGGGAGCAGCGCCCTTCGCGGTGAGCATGTTCGTCATCACCGTCGACTCGCTCTGCTGAGTGTCCACCATCGTCTGCGCGAGAGAGCGCACCGCGTCCTCCGACGCGTGCTGGGCCGCGTACTCCATCATCGGAAGTCCGCCCTGGTGGTGACGCAGCATCAGCTGGAGGTACAGGACGTCGACGGCCGGACCGGTGGCCTGACGCAACGCGGCCATGTCCTCCGAGGACGCCATGCCCGGCATCTTCGACATCGATCCCATGTGCCCGCTGTCGGCGGATCCGTGGTCGTGACCGTCCGAGTGCTCGGATTCCATCCAGCCCATGTAGCCGCCGGACGGCAGCGCCGGCTGATCCCACAGCGCGAGCCAGCCCTGCATCTGCCCGAGCTGATTCTGCTGCGTGGTGAGGATGTCGTACGCGAGGCCGCGCACCGCCGGGTCGGTGGCGCCCGCCAGCGCGATCGCCGACATCTCCACCGCCTGGCTGTGATGCACGCTCATGTCCTGCGCGAATCCGACGTCGACGGAACCGGCCTCGGGAACCGGGGCGCCGGAGTCCTCGAGCGGAAGCCGGGCGAGGAACCCGAGCGCGAATCCGAGGGCGATGGCGCCGATCAGCCCGATGACCAGCAGCGCTGTGCGCTGACTGGGCCGGGACGGGGCTGGATTGGCTGCGGGTTCGGCTGAACTAGCCATTGCCGCCCTCAGCCGGCGCCTGCTGCAGATCGGACGGCAGCTGCAGGTCGCTCGGGAGCTGCATGCCGCTGGGCAGCTGCGCCCCCGCGCCACCGGACTCGGACTGGTCGGGGCTGATACCGCCACCGTCCATCGGCACCGCGTCCGCGCCGGGTGCGCTCGGGTCGAACGGCGGCGGGTTGTCGGGGTCGAAACCGGAGCCCGGGATGGACGAGCAGCTCGCGCCGACCTCCGGGTAGGTGTTCTTGTTGATCCGCAGCGCGGTGATGAACTGGTCGATGCGCTCGTCGTCGACGCTGTCCAGCTTCAGCTGGTGCCCCCACGACTGCAGCGAGACCGGGCTGTCGAGGCCCGGGAACGGCGACATCAGCGTGTACGTCTCGCCGTCCACCTTGTCCTTCAGCGTCTCGACCTGGTCGGCGGACAGCTCGTCCGGGTTGTAGGCGATCCACACGGCGCCGTGCTCGAGCGAGTGCACGGCGTTCTCGGTGCGGATCGCGTTCGGGTAGACCGTGCCGGTGCACGTCGCCCAGATGGCGTCGTGCGGGCCACCGAACGGGGGCGACTGGTCGTACGCGACGCGCTGCGTCGGCTGGATGTGGATGCCGGCTGGGTAGTCGACCTTGACGACGCCGTCGATGTTGACCGACGGGTCGGGATTCTCGACGCTCGGTGCGTACTTCGCGGCTTCTTCCTTGGCCTGGTACTTGGGGACCAGGTTGATCGCGAGGATCGCCACGAGTGCGAGAACGGCAGCTCCGGCGCCGATCGTCAGCCAGGGGATGGTCCGCGGAGGGGACGCGCCACCCTTGACTTTCGCGCCGCCGCTCCTCTTCTTGGCGGCCTTGATGGCCTTCGCCGACTTCGCGCCCGAGTTCTTATCGGGACCGCGACTTTCCGAACCGCTTGGCATCGATTGTGATCTTTCGGTGTGTGGGTTACGGGCGCTCGACCCCCGGTAACCGGAAGCTGAGGGCCGGGACTCAGGGCGACACCACTGTACTTTCCCACCCTGAGCGCAACCTGGGAGAGTGGCCGCGGCCACGCTCGCCGGCGGTCGCCGGGCCCGCGGCGGGACTCGCGGGAAGGCGGATCACCGCCCGGGACGCGTTGGCCATAGGATAGATACCTGTGACTCCAGCTGACCTTGCCGAACTGCTCCGCGGAACCGCCGCGAAAGTGCTCGCCGAACGCGGACTCGACGTGTCCGTGCTTCCCGAAACTCTCACGGTCGAGCGTCCGCGCAATCCCGAGCACGGCGATTACGCCACCAACGTCGCGATGCAGGTGGCCAAGAAGGTCGGTACCAACCCGCGTGAGCTGGCCGGCTGGCTCGCCGAGGCGCTGACCGCGGCCGCGGGCATCGACAGCGCCGACATCGCGGGCCCGGGATTCCTCAACATCCGCCTGGCCGCCGACGCGCAGGGCGCGATCGTCGCGAAGATCCTCGAGGAGGGTGCCGCGTTCGGGTCCGGACACACGCTCGACGGCAAGAAGATCAACCTCGAGTTCGTCTCGGCCAACCCCACCGGCCCCATCCACCTCGGTGGAACGCGCTGGGCGGCCGTGGGCGACGCGCTGGGCCGGATCCTGTCCACCCAGGGCGCGGCGGTCACCCGCGAGTACTACTTCAACGACCACGGCGCCCAGATCGACCGGTTCTCCCGCTCGCTGATCGCGGCCGCCAAGGGCGAACCCGCCCCCGAGGACGGCTACGCGGGCGCGTACATCGCCGACATCGCCACCCAGGTGCAGCAGCAGCGCCCCGACGTGCTGGAACTGCCCGCGGGCGAGCAGCAGGAAGTCTTCCGCGCCATCGGCGTCGACCTGATGTTCGCCCACATCAAGCGCACCCTGCACGAGTTCGGCGTCGACTTCGACGTCTACTTCCACGAGAACTCGCTGTTCGAGTCCGGTGCGGTGGAGAAGGCCGTCGAGACGCTCAAGGACTCCGGCAGCCTGTTCCAGGAGGACGGTGCCTGGTGGCTCAAGAGCACCGACTTCGGCGACGACAAGGACCGCGTCGTCATCAAGAGCGACGGCAACGCGGCGTACATCGCCGGTGACATCGCCTACTTCCAGGACAAGCGCTCCCGCGGCTTCGACCTGTGCATCTACATGCTCGGTGCCGACCACCACGGGTACATCGGCCGGCTCAAGGCGGCCGCGGCCGCGTTCGGCGACGACCCCGACACCGTCGAGGTGCTGATCGGCCAGATGGTGAACCTCGTCCGCGACGGTGTGGCCGTGAAGATGAGCAAGCGCGCCGGGACGGTCATCACCCTCGACGACCTCGTCGAGGCGATCGGCGTCGACGCGTCGCGGTACGCGATGATCCGGTCGTCGGTGGATTCGAGCATCGACATCGACCTCGAACTGTGGACGAGCACCGGCAACGAGAACCCGGTGTACTACGTGCAATACGCGCACGCCCGCCTGTCGGCCATCGCCCGCAACGCCGCCGACCTCGGTGTCGCGGTCACGGATCCCGACTTCTCGCTGCTCGTCTCGGAGCAGGAGGGCGATCTGATCCGCACCCTCGGCGAGTACCCGCGCGTCGTCACCAGTGCCGCGAATCTGCGTGAGCCGCACCGCATTGCGCGGTATCTCGAGGAGCTGGCCGGTGCCTATCACCGGTTCTACGGCGCCTGCCGGATCCTGCCCCAGGGCGACGAGGAAATCGGCCCGCTGCACATCGCGCGACTGGCGCTGTGCGGCGCATCCCGTCAGGTCCTGTCCAACGGACTGGCCCTGCTCGGCGTCAGCGCACCGGAGCAGATGTGAACGCGCACCCCGCAGGTCCCAAGCACGCCGAACAGCTGCACGCACCCGGTCTGCCCGAACGTCCCGCCGACGCGGCCGCATTCGCCGCACTCTCTCCCGAGGTGTGGCCCCGCAACGCGCACCGCGCCGCGGACGGAGTCGTCAGCCTGGCGGGCATCCCGGTCACCGAACTGGCCGAGAAGTACGGCACCCCATTGTTCGTGGTCGACGAGGACGACTTCCGGTCCCGCTGCCGCGACATGGCCCGTGCGTTCGGGCCCACCGCCAAGGTGCACTACGCGTCCAAGGCGTTCCTGTGCGGCGAGATCGCCCGCTGGGTCGCCGACGAGGGCCTGTCCCTGGACGTCGCGTCGGGCGGTGAACTGGCGGTCGCCCTGCACGCCGGATTCCCGGCGGAGCGAATTGCCATGCACGGCAACAACAAATCGGTCGCCGAGCTGAACGCCGCCGTGTCGGCCCGGGTCGGGCACATCGTGCTCGACTCCGCCACGGAGATCGACCGCCTCGACAAGGTGGCCGCCGAAGCCGGTGTGCTGCAGGACGTTCTGATCCGCGTGACGGTCGGAGTCGAGGCACACACCCACGAATTCATCTCCACGGCCCACGAGGACCAGAAGTTCGGGTTCTCGCTCGCGGGCGGAAAGGCGATCGACGCGGTCCGCCGGGTCTTCGCCGCCGACAATCTGCGGCTGGTCGGACTCCACAGCCACATCGGCTCGCAGATCTTCGACGTCGACGGCTTCGAGTTGGCCGCACACCGCGTGATCGGGCTGCTGCGGGACGTCGTCGCGGAGTTCGGCGTGGACAAGACCGCCCAGATCTCGATCATCGACCTCGGCGGCGGCATGGGAATCTCCTACGTCCCCACCGACGACCCGCCGCCGGTCGACCAGCTCGCCGCCAAACTCGGCGACATCGTGCGCAACGAGTCGGCGCTCGCCGGTCTGCCGGAGCCGACGCTGGCCGTCGAACCCGGACGCGCGATCGCCGGACCCGGCACGGTGACGCTGTACGAGGTCGGCACCATCAAGGACGTCACCGTCGGCGCCAACCTCACCCGCCGGTACGTCAGCGTCGACGGCGGAATGAGCGACAACATCCGTACCGCGCTGTACCAGGCGGAGTACGAGGCCAAACTGGTCTCGCGGGTCAGCGACGCGGCACCGGTGGTGTCCCGCGTCGTCGGTAAGCACTGCGAGTCCGGCGACGTCGTGATCCGCGACACCTGGATGCCCGAGGACATCGACGCCGGCGATTTGCTCGCCGTCGCGGCCACCGGTGCATACTGCTATTCGATGTCGAGCAGGTACAACCTGCTCGCCCGCCCTGCCGTGGTGGCGGTGCGCGACGGACAGTCGCGCGTGATCCTCCGGAGGGAAACCGTGGAAGACCTGCTGAGCTTGGAGGTACAGGAGTGACGAGCGAATCGGCGCATCGCGCTATCGGTGTGGCCGTCCTCGGCCTCGGCAACGTCGGGAGCGAGGTCGTGCGCATCCTGCGGGAGCACAGCGAAGACCTCGAGGCTCGCGTCGGTGCCCCGCTGGAACTGCGCGGAGTGGCCGTGCGCCGCCCCGGCAAGGACCGCGGAATTCCCGAGGAGTTGCAGACCACCGACGCGGAGTCACTCGTGGCCCGCGACGACGTCGACCTCGTCGTCGAGGTGATCGGCGGCATGGACCTGCCCCGCAAGCTGATCCTCTCGGCGCTCAACTCCGGCAAGTCCGTCGTCACCGCCAACAAGGCGCTGCTCGCCGATCACACGGGTGAACTGGCCGAGGCCGCGGAACTGCACAACGTCGACCTCTACTTCGAGGCCGCCGTGGCCGGCGCGATCCCCGTGATCCGCCCGCTCATCCAGTCCCTCGCCGGTGACCGGGTGAACAAGGTCGCCGGAATCGTGAACGGAACCACCAACTTCATCCTGTCGGCGATGGACGAGACCGGCGCGGACTACGCCGCGACCCTCGCCGAGGCCGGACGCCTGGGATACGCCGAGGCCGATCCGACCGCCGACGTGGAGGGCTACGACGCCGCCGCCAAGGCGGCGATCCTCGCGTCGATCGCATTCCACACCCGGGTCACGGCCGCCGACGTGTACCGCGAGGGGATCTCCAAGATCACCGCGGCCGACCTGACGTCGGCTCGTGCACTCGACTGCACGATCAAGCTGCTGTCCATCTGCGAGCGGATCACCACCCCCGAGGGCAAGGAGCGGATCTCCGCGCGGGTCTACCCGGCGCTCGTGCCGCTGGAACATCCGCTGGCCTCGGTCAACGGTGCGTTCAACGCTGTCGTCGTCGAGGCGGAGAACGCCGGACGCCTGATGTTCTACGGGCAGGGCGCAGGCGGCGCCCCCACCGCGTCGGCCGTGATGGGCGACCTGGTGATGGCCGCGCGCAACAAGGTGAACGGTGGCCGCGGACCCCGCGAGTCCAAGTACGCCAAGCTGAAGATCGCGCCGATCGGCGACATCCCCACGCGCTACTACGTCAACATGCAGGTGACGGACAAGGCCGGGGTCCTGTCGGCGGTGGCTGCCGAATTCTCGCAGCACGGCGTCAGCATCTCCACCGTGCGGCAGGAAGGCGCCGGCGACGGTGCCCGCCTCGTCGTCGTGACCCACGTCGCGACGGATTCTGCTCTGTCGGAAACCGTTGAGGCACTGAGCAAACTCGAATTCGTCACCGCTGTGACCAGCGTGCTGCGACTGGAAGGCACCGAACAATGACCGGCACCCGTAACCCCGTTCACATCCCCTGGCCGGGGCTGATCGAGGCTTACCGCGACCGCCTCGCCATCGGACCGAACTGGAAGACGGTCACCCTGCGCGAGGGCGGTACCCCGCTGCTGCCCGCCGGGCACCTCTCGGAACTCACCGGTTGCGACGTCTACCTGAAGGTCGAGGGGCTCAACCCGACCGGTTCGTTCAAGGACCGCGGCATGACGATGGCCGTCACCGACGCGCTCGCCCGCGGCCAGCAGGCTGTTCTGTGCGCGTCCACGGGTAACACGTCCGCTTCCGCCGCCGCGTACGCCGCGAAGGCGAAGATGACCTGCGCCGTGCTGGTGCCCCAGGGCAAGATTGCGATGGGCAAGCTCGCGCAGGCCGTCATGCACGGCGCGCGGATCATCCAGGTGCAGGGTAACTTCGACGACTGTCTCGAACTGGCCCGCAAGACCACCGCGGAGTTCCCCACGATCGGGCTCGTGAACTCGGTCAACCCGGTCCGCATCGAGGGCCAGAAGACCGCGGCCTTCGAGATCTGCGACGCACTGGGCAAGGCCCCCGACGTGCACGTGCTCCCGGTCGGCAACGCGGGCAACATCACCGCGTACTGGCGCGGGTACTCCGAGTACTACGCGGACGGGCTCACCAGCGTGAAGCCGCGCATGCTCGGCGTCCAGGCCGCCGGCGCCGCCCCGCTCGTCCACGGCGCACCGGTGAAGGACCCGGAGACGATCGCGACCGCGATCCGCATCGGCTCGCCCGCGTCCTGGAACGGCGCGGTCACCGCCAAGGAAGAGTCGCACGGCGCCTTCCGGGCCGCGACCGACGACGAGATCCTCGAGGCGTACCGGCTGATCGCCAGGACCGAAGGGGTGTTCGTCGAGCCCGCCTCGGCCGCGAGCGTCGCAGGTCTGCTCGCCGCCCGCAAGGAGGGCTGGCTGGACTCGGGGCTGACCGTCGTCTGCACGGTCACCGGTAACGGCCTCAAGGACCCCGACACGGCGTTGGCGGGTATGCCTGAGGTTCAACCGATCCCGGTCGATCCTGTCGCGGTCGCGTCGGCCCTCGAGCTGGCGTAGTGGTGGCGCCCACGCCCACCACGCCGCAGGACCACACCGCTGCCATGACACAGACCCTCCCCACGGGCCTCACCGTGACCGCCCGCGTGCCTGCGTCGAGCGCCAACCTCGGCCCGGGCTTCGACACGCTGGGCATCGCGCTCGGACTGTACGACGAGATCACCGTGACCACCACGGGTTCGGGGCTGAAGATCCGGGTCGAAGGCGAGGGTGCCGACGACGTGCCGTGGGGTCCGTCCCATCTCGTGGTCCGGGCCATCGAACGTGGCCTGGAATCGGCGGGTGTGTGGGCTGAAGGCCTGGATGTGGTGTGCCGCAACGCGATTCCCCATTCTCGGGGCCTGGGTTCGTCGGCCTCCGCCGTCGTCGGGGGGCTGGCGGCCGCCAACGGCCTGGCGATCAAGCTCGACCCCGAACTCGGACTGTCGCTCGATCAGCTCGTCCAGCTGTCGTCCGAATTCGAAGGGCACCCCGACAACGCGTCGGCGAGCGTGCTCGGCGGTGCCGTGGTGTCGTGGAGTTGCGCGGGCGAGCAGACCGACGGAGCGCCCGCGGCCACCGACATCTACTCGGCGGTCGCGCTGAAGGTCCATCCCGCGATCCGCGTCGTCGCTCTCGTGCCGGGGGAGCGCTCGTCGACCGCCCACACGCGGGGTCTGTTGCCCGAGACGGTTCCCCACCGGGACGCGGCGTTCAACGTCAGCCGCGGGGCCCTCGCTGTGGTGGCGCTCACAGAGCGTCCCGACCTCCTGATGGCGGCCACCGAGGACCGACTGCATCAGACGCAGCGCGCTCCGGCTCTCCCGCTCACGACGCGATGGATCGCCGTCCTCCGCAAGGCGGGTATCGCCGCCACCGTCTCGGGAGCCGGACCGACCGTCCTCGCATTGACCACGGAGCCTTTCCCCGTGGATCTTCGAGCGCAGGCCGAGGCCGAGGGGTTGCAGGTTCTCGAACTGGACGTGGCGGACGGCGTCCGGACCAGCTGACACGCCGTAGGGGCGTCTCCTTGCCCCTACGGTCGTTCACAGCTATCCTGGGCAATGTCCGTACATCGTGCGCATCAGACGCCGGTGCTTCACCAGGGCAATTACTCCAGGTCAATCGGGGTTGACGGCTCCTGGCACGATCCTCCGCACTATCTGTCGTGTAGGGATTGCGAGTACGCGCCTGTTTCAAAGGTGATGTGATGGCGGGCAAGCCGGCAGTTCTTCACATGCAACTACGTACGGCACATCCGAATTCGGTATTCGAAACCGAATTACGGGACGAACCCTCGACTCTGCGCAGCGCGAGTGAGGGAAGGAAAGGACCTCCGTGACCGATACGGACCTCATCGCCGCTCCTGTGCGCGCCTCCTCGGTGGATACCGTTGGCGCGCAGGCAGGCGACTCTTCACAGGCGTCATCGACCGCACCCGGCACCGGTGCCGTGACAGCCTCCACCAAGCGCGCCGAGGCGCGCCGGGGTGCCGGGCTGTCCGGAATGGTGCTCACCGAGCTCCGCACTCTCGCAGGTGAGCTGGGCATCAAGGGCATTTCGGGGATGCGCAAGGGCGACCTGATCGCCGCGATCAAGGAGCGTCAGGGCGGCACTTCCGCCCCGGCCGCTGCCGCGACCGAAGCCGCTCCCCGGACCCGGGCCACGCGCGCGAAGCGCGAACAGTCCGCTCAGACCGAACTCGAAGTGACTCCGCAGGCGGAGACCACGGAGAAGACCGCCGAGCCCAAGTCGGCCGAACCCGCGACGGGCGACGGCGCAGCCGCCGACTCCGACACCGCCGAAGGCGGCCGTCGCGGGCGTCAGCGCCGCGGATCCGCGCGTCGGGCAGGCGCACCCGAGCAGGGTGACCAGGGCGGCAACGCTCAGGACACCGCCTCGGCGAATGCCACCGACACGCAGCAGGCCGAGCGCAAGCAGGCCGACGACCGTCAGGATTCCGCCGAGAAGCCGGCCAAGCAGGACGGGGCCGGCGAACAGGGCGGCGACCGCAGCCGACGTGAGCGGGGCGGCGACCGCGGTGATCGTGGCGACACTCGTGGTGACCGCGGCGACCGCGGTGACCGGGGCGAACGCGGTGACCGGGGCGAACGCGGTGACCGGGGCGATCGCGACAACCGTGGCGACCGCAGCCAGGGCAGCAACGGCCCGCGCAACAACGACAACCGCCCGAGCGACGACGAGGAAGGCGGTCGCGGACGCCGCGGACGTCGCTTCCGCGAACGCCGTCGTGGACGCGACCGCGGCGAAGGCGGCGGCGGTGACGCCCGCGAGACCGAGATCCGCGAGGACGACGTCCTGCAGCCGGTCGCCGGCATCCTGGACGTCCTCGACAACTACGCGTTCGTGCGGACCTCCGGCTACCTGGCCGGACCGAACGACGTCTACGTGTCGATGAACCTGATCCGCAAGAACGGTCTCCGCCGCGGCGACGCCATCACCGGCGCCGTCCGGGTCGGACGCGAAGGCGAGCAGGGCAACCAGCGCCAGAAGTTCAACCCGCTGGTCCGCATCGACACCGTCAACGGTGGCGACGTGGAAGCGGCCAAGAAGCGCCCCGAGTTCGGCAAGCTCACCCCGCTGTACCCGAATCAGCGGCTGCGTCTGGAGACGACGCCGAACATCTTGACGACGCGTGTCATCGACCTGGTGATGCCGATCGGCAAGGGACAGCGTGCGCTGATCGTGAGCCCGCCGAAGGCCGGTAAGACCAGCGTTCTGCAGGCCATCGCCAACGCCATCGCGACCAACAACCCCGAGTGCTACCTCATGGTCGTGCTGGTCGACGAGCGTCCCGAAGAGGTCACCGACATGCAGCGTTCGGTGAAGGGCGAGGTCATCTCCTCGACCTTCGACCGTCCGCCGGGAGACCACACCTCGGTCGCCGAGCTGGCCATCGAGCGTGCGAAGCGTCTGGTGGAGGCGGGCAAGGACGTCGTCGTCCTCCTCGACTCGATCACCCGCCTCGGCCGTGCGTACAACAACTCGTCGCCGGCCTCGGGACGCATCCTCTCCGGTGGTGTCGACTCGACCGCGCTGTATCCGCCGAAGCGTTTCCTCGGTGCTGCGCGCAACATCGAGAACGGCGGTTCGCTCACGATCATCGCGACGGCCATGGTCGAGACCGGTTCCACCGGCGACACCGTGATCTTCGAGGAGTTCAAGGGCACCGGTAACGCCGAGCTGAAGCTCGACCGCAAGATCGCGGAACGTCGTGTGTTCCCGGCCGTGGACGTGAACCCGTCGGGTACGCGTAAGGACGAGCTGCTGCTCAGCCCGGACGAGGCGGCGGTGCTGCACAAGCTCCGGCGCGTGCTCTCGGGTCTCGACTCGCACCAGGCCATCGATCTGCTGATCGACCGCCTCAAGAAGAGCAAGAGCAACATCGAATTCCTCATGCAGGTGTCGAAGACTGCTCCGGGCGCGATCGACGACTGATCTCGACCCGACGCGGGGCCCGGCGACTCTCGGTCGCCGGGCCCCGCTGTTTTCCCTCGGGAACCACCGTGGAACAAAACGCGGACCACCCGCGTTGACCACACCGCAAGCACAAATGCCGATTGGGATCGCGAACCTGCGATCTGGCATACTGAGCGGCTGAGTCCGGTTCCGGTTCACGTCTTCGAACGGCGAAGGCGACCCGGCGACCATTGAAAGGGACACCATGAAGTCAGGCATTCACCCCAACTACGTGGCCACCACCGTGGTCTGCGGTTGCGGAAACACCTTCGAGACCCACAGCACCAAGGAGACCGGGCGTATCAACGTCGAGGTCTGCTCGCAGTGCCACCCGTTCTACACCGGCAAGCAGAAGATCCTCGACACCGGTGGACGTGTCGCCCGCTTCGAGGCTCGCTACGGCAAGCGCGCCGGCAAGGGCGCAGCCAAGGAATCTGCAGAGTCCTAGCTGTTCCGCCGACGCCCGTCCTGCGATAATTGCAGGCCGGGCGTCGGCTTTTTTGTGCCCATTCCCGAAAGAAACGCAGAGCGGAGCGAATCATGGCAGGGACCACCCAGCCGTCGGCCATCGACGACATCCTGGCCGAACATGCCGGCCTGGAGCAGCAGTTGGCGGACCCGGCCCTGCACAACGACGCTTCCGCGGCCCGCAAGGCGGGCAAGCGATTCGCCGAGCTCGCGCCGATCATGGCGACGTACACCAGGCTCAAGTCGGCGCAGGACGATCTGGATGCCGCGCGCGAACTCGCCGCCGACGACTCCAGCTTTGCCGCCGAGGTACCCGAACTCGAGGCGCAGGTCCTGGAACTCGACAAGACCCTCACCGACCTTCTGGCCCCCCGCGACCCGCACGACGGTGACGACGTGGTGCTCGAGGTGAAGTCGGGGGAGGGCGGCGAGGAATCCGCGCTGTTCGCCTCCGATCTGGCCCGGATGTACGTCCGGTACGCCGAGCGGCACGGCTGGCGTGTCGAGATCCTCGACGCGACCGTGTCCGATCTGGGCGGATACAAGGACGCGACGCTGTCGATCAAGTCGAAGGGCGATGTGCGTGACGGGGTCTGGGCGCGACTGAAGTTCGAGGGCGGTGTCCACCGCGTGCAGCGCGTGCCCGTCACGGAATCGCAGGGACGCGTCCACACGTCCGCCGCCGGTATCCTCATCTACCCGGAACCGGAAGAAGTCGAGGAGGTGCAGATCGACGAAACCGATCTGCGCATCGACGTCTACCGCTCCTCGGGCAAGGGTGGTCAGGGTGTCAACACCACCGACTCCGCGGTCCGGATCACGCACCTGCCCACCGGAATCGTCGTGACCTGCCAGAACGAGCGCTCACAGCTGCAGAACAAGGCCCGCGCCATGCAGGTGCTGGCCGCGCGGCTGCAGGCCGCCGCCGAGGAAGCCGCGGATGCCGAGGCGTCGGCGGGCAGGCAGAGCCAGGTGCGCACCGTCGACCGTTCGGAGCGCATCCGCACCTACAACTTCCCGGAGAACCGCATCACCGATCACCGGATCGGTTTCAAGTCCCACAACCTGGACGCGGTCCTGGACGGCGAACTCGACGCCCTGCTGGACGCCCTGGGCAAGTCGGACCGTGAGGCGAGGCTCGCCGCGGAGTAACCGCGAAGCGGGACCGCGCCACCGGACGGCGAGCCGCGTGGCAGTCTGTACCTGTGAGTCGCCTTCCTCTTCGCCTGGCCCTGATCGACGCAACCGCGCAACTCGACGAGGCCGGGGTGCGTAGCTCCCGTGCGGATGCCGAACTGCTCGCGGCCCACCTGCTGGGGGTGGAGCGGACCCGGCTCGGCCTCGTCCCGCTGGTCGACGAGTCGGTGATCGACGCCTACAAGAAGATGGTCGACCAGCGCGCCAAGCGGATTCCGTTGCAGTACATCCTCGGTACCGCCGCGATGGGGGACATCGACATCGAGGTCGGCCCCGGGGTCTTCGTGCCGCGTCCCGAGACGGAACTGCTGCTCGGCTGGGCGCTCGCGTTCCTCGGAAGCTGCGATCAGCATCCGCCGGTGGTCCTCGACCTGTGCACCGGGTCGGGCGCGCTCGCGCTCGCGATCGCCAATGCCCGCCCCGACGCCGTCGTGCACGCCGTCGAACTCGAACCGCACGCTCTCGCGTGGGCCCGGCGCAACGCCGATGCCCGCGAACAGGCAGGTGACGCACCGATCCGGTTGTATCAGGGCGACGTGACCGATCGGACGTTGCTGGCCGGGCTCGAAGGCGGCGTCGACCTGATCGTGGCGAACCCGCCGTACATCCCGGAAGGTGTCGAGCTCGAACCCGAGGTGGCCGACCACGATCCGCACAGCGCGCTGTTCGCCGGACCGGACGGTCTGTCGGTCATCAAGCCGATGATCTCGAACGTCGCGCGCTGGTTGCGGATCGGGGGAGCGGTCGGCATCGAGCACGACGACTCCAACGGGTCCGACGTGGCGGCACTGTTCGCGTCCCGCCGGGTGTTCGGCGAGGTCGCGGAGCACCCGGACCTCGCCGGCAAGCCGCGCTTCGTGGTCGCCCGGCGCGTCGCAACGGATATCGAGGCGCAGCGTGCAGGGGCCGTCGCCGAGGGTGAAAGAATGGGCGGGTGAGTACCGTTTACGACTGTGGCCTTCCCGATTCACGCTCCGCCGGAATGAGTGCGGCCAAGAATGCGCTGAAGGCCGGGCGGCTCGTCGTGCTCCCCACGGACACGCTGTACGGAATCGGCGCGGACGCATTCGACAGCGAGGCTGTCGCCGCCCTCCTGCGGGCCAAGGGTCGCGGACGCGACATGCCGGTTCCCGTGCTCGTCGGCTCGTGGAACACGATCGACGGCCTGGTGTACAGCGTCCGCCCGCAGACGCGCGACCTGATCCGGGCGTTCTGGCCGGGCGGGCTGAGTCTCGTTGTGGAACAAGCGCCTTCGCTGGCGTGGGATCTCGGCGACACCCGGGGCACGGTCATGCTGCGCATGCCGCTGCACCCGGTCGCCCTCGAACTGCTGCGTGAAGTCGGACCGCTGGCGGTGTCGAGCGCGAACGTCTCCGGGCAGCCGCCCGCGACGACGGTCGAGGAGGCGCGCGAGCAACTCGGCGGATCGGCGAGCGTGTACCTCGACGGTGGTCGGGCCGAGCAGGGGCAGGCATCGACGATCGTCGACCTCACCGGCGCGACCCCCCGGATCCTGCGTGAAGGTGCCGTGCCCACCGGCGATGTCGCCGACGTGCTCGGAGTGACGGCGGAGAGCCTGTCCGCCCAGTGAGTGCTGCCGAATCGGCCGGCGTGGCGCTGGCCCAAGCAGGTGGGGGCGCGGGTGTCCCGCTGCGTGAACTCCTGCTCGTCCTCTTCACCGCTGCGGTGGTCACCTACCTGGCCACCGGGGCCGTGCGGCTGTTCGCGCTGCGGTTCGGGGCGGTGGCGGTGCCGCGGGACCGCGACGTCCATGTCACTCCGACGCCCCGCCTCGGCGGGGTCGGCATGTATCTCGGCATGCTCGTCGCGTTGTTGTTCGCGCAGCAGCTACCCGCCCTGACCAGGGGATTCGAGTTCACCTCCGACATTCCCGCGGCCCTGGTCTCGGGGTTCGTGATCGTGCTGGTGGGGGTGGTCGACGACCGGTGGGGCCTGGACGCGCTCACCAAGTTCGTCGGCCAGGTCACCGCGGCGGGGATCCTCGTCGTGATGGGGGTGAGCTGGTTCATCATCTATATGCCGTTCGGGGACGGCAGCACCGTCATCCTCGACCAGCTCCAGGCCGGTCTCGTCACGGTGGGTGTCGCGGTCGTGATGGTGAACGCCATGAACTTCGTCGACGGCCTCGACGGTCTCGCGGCGGGCCTCGGTCTGATCTCCTCGCTCGCGATCTGCGTGTTCTCGGTGGGGCTTCTGCACGATCAGGGCGGCGACGTCAGCGCGTATCCGCCCGCGCTGATCGCCGCGGCGCTGGCGGGTGCGTGTCTCGGATTCCTGCCGCACAACTTCCAGCCCGCCAAGATCTTCATGGGCGACTCCGGCTCCATGCTGATCGGCCTGATGCTCGCGGCCATCTCCACCAGCGCGTCCGGCCGCATCCCGCTGACCGCATACGGCACCCGCGACCTGCTCGGACTTCTCTCTCCGCTGCTCCTCGTCGGTGCCGTCATGTTCATCCCGATCCTCGACCTGCTGCTCGCCGTGGTCCGGCGTACCCGTGCGGGGGTGAGCCCGTTCAGTCCCGACAAGATGCACCTCCACCACCGGCTCCTGCAGATCGGGCACTCGCACCGTCGCGTCGTGCTGCTCATCTACTTGTGGGTCGGTGTCCTGGCGTTCGGCGCGGTCGGATCGGCCCTGTTCGACCGTCGCGTCGTCGTCCTCCTGGTTGCGGGAGGCCTCGTCTTCGCGCTGGTCGTCACGGCCGTCCCGTCGATTCGCGGACAGCAGCACGACCGTCGCGGCTGACCGGAGGGTTGCGGCGGACCGGCGAAGATCCACTACCCTTGGCGACCGTGACGTTCACCCCCGCCTCCGCCCCTGATCACACCGCATCGTTGCGGGCTGCCGTCCGCTACGGAGTTCTCGGTCTGATCGTGCTGGCAGTGGTCGGTTCGATCATCGCGTTTCTCGTCGCGGGCAAGCCCGGTCTGTACGGCGCTCTTCTCGGTGCGGCAGTCGGGGGAGGGTTCATCCTGTGCACCGCACTGGGTGTGCTGTTCACCGCGAAACTTCCGGCCTTGACGGCGGGAGCGGTACTGCTCGGTACGTGGTTGTTGAAGATGATCCTCGCGATCACGGTCCTGGCGATCCTCAAACCGCTCGACTTCTACGACAAGACGGCATTGGTGCTGGTCATGGTGCTGTCGCTGGTGATCGTGCTGGGGGCGGAGACGTTCGGAGTGCTGGGAACCAAGGCGCCGTACGTCGAGCCCACGCCGTCGGACGACGCCGGATCGCCGGAATCGGACGATAAGTAGTACTACGAGATGTAGTAAAATTGAATCGACCCGGACCCCGTCTACACAACGTCGTAGATGACTTGCTAAGGTCTGGGTCAAGCGAGAGCAATGAGAGTGCGAGTAAGTTACTCGCCGGTATTGCATGCTTGTAGGTGGCCGCACTTTCAGGGCCGCCGAGTCGACGAGAGTCGCCGACACCGACAGACGCTGGACTCGAACAGTCCGCAGCAGCTGACGAATACGCGAGTCGAGCTTGTCGACTTGTTTGATCGTCAATGTCCGATCGAACCGCAGTCAACGAAGGCTGCGGACCGACTACGGGAGAGAACGCTGAGCGTCATCAACGTGGCTGCTGGAGAAGAATTCCACGCGCCTTCCCTGAACGACTTCTTCCCGCCCGCGGTCCTGTTCGAAGGGACTCCGTTCGAACTCGACCGCCTGATGCTGGTTCGCATCCTGCTGTCCGGACTGATGATGCTCTTCTTCGTCATCGCGATGCGCAGCCCGAAGATCATTCCGCGCGGTGTCCAGAACATCGGTGAGATCGCGCTCGACTTCGTCCGGATCAACATCGCGGAAGAGATTCTCGGCAAGGAGCAGGGCAAGCGCTTCCTGCCGGTCATCACCACCATCTTCTTCCTGGTGCTCGCCAGCAACCTCGGCAGCATCATCCCCTTCATCAATATCTCGCCGAACGCACGAATCGGCATGCCGCTGGTGCTCGCCGCCCTGGCGTACATCGTGTTCAACTACGTCGGCATCAAGAAGTACGGCTTCTTCAAGTACGTGAAGAGCAGCATCGTGGTCCCCGGTGTTCCGCTTCCGCTGCACTTCCTGCTCGTGCCGATCGAGTTCATCTCGACGTTCGTCCTCCGGCCGTTCACCCTCATGGTTCGTCTCATGGCCAACATGCTGGCCGGCCACATCCTGCTGGTGCTGTTCTTCAGCGCCACCCAGTACTTCTTCTTCGTCTCCGGTGGCTTCCAGGCCGTGTTCGGTGTGGCCTCGCTTGCCGCCGGCATTGCATTCACCTTCTTCGAACTGCTGGTGATCTTCCTGCAGGCCTACGTTTTCGCGCTGCTCACATCGGTGTACATCGATCTGGCGCTGCACGCGGATTCGCACTAGCACCACAAGTTTTCACGACCAGCTACACCAAGAACTGAGCCTCCCGCCGAATCCGGCGGAGGTCAACAGAAAGGGAACGGAACACCATGAGCCTCGCCTACCTCGCTCAGGAAGCTGTCCAGGAAACCAACTCGACGGGCTTCGGAGCCATCGGCTACGGTCTCGCCGCGATCGGCCCCGGCATCGGCGTGGGCATCGTCGTCGGTAAGGCGATCGAGGGAATGGTTCGCCAGCCCGAGATGGCCGGACAGGTTCGTACCACGATGTTCCTCGGTATCGCCTTCACCGAAGCCCTCGCGCTGATCGGCCTCGTCGCCGGCTTCATTTTCTAAGACCGTCATGGCAGCCAACATCGCATTGCTCGCGGCAGAGGAAGAGAGTCACAACCCTCTCCTCCCCGCGACGTATGACATCGTTTGGTCGATCGTCTGCCTGGTCATCGTTGGTTTCGTCTTCTGGAAGTACGTCCTTCCGATGTTCCAGAAGGTCCTTGCCGAGCGAACCGAGCAGATCGACGGCGGCATCAAGCGGGCCGAAGAGGCCCAGGCCGAAGCGAAGGCGGCGCTCGAGCAGTACCGCGCCCAGCTCGCCGAAGCTCGCACCGAGGCTGCGCAGATCCGTGAGGACGCGCGCACCCAGGGGCAGCAGATCATCGCCGAAATGAAGGCACAGGCTCAGGAAGAAAGCGACCGCATCGTGGCCGCCGGCAACAGCCAGTTGGTTGCCCAGCGTCAGCAGATCGTCGCCGAACTGCGCGCCGATCTCGGCCGCACCGCGGTCGACCTCGCTGAGAAGGTCATCGGTGAGTCCCTCGCCGACGACGTCAAGCGGGCCGGCACGGTCGATCGCTTCCTGAACGAGCTCGACACCATCGGCGCAAATTCCGCAGCAGGGAAGTGAGCACCATGTACGCAGCGAGCCGTGAGGCCTTGACGCAGACCCGTGCTGCGTTGTCTTCGGCCTTGGGATCCGTCTCTGCCGGAGCAGCCACAGCGGCCGCGGCCCAGATCGGGGCCGAGCTGTTCTCGGTCGTCGAGATCCTGGACGAGCAGCGCACTCTCCGGAGTGCCCTGTCGGACACCTCGACGCCCGGGAACGTTCGCGAAGGTCTGGCCGAGCAGGTATTCGGTGGCAAGGTCTCGGCCGAGACCCTCGCCGTCCTGAAGGCGGCGGTGGGCCAGGACTGGTCCGTCACCTCCGACCTGCTCAACTCGCTGGTGCTCGTCGGTCGGGAATCGCTGCTGAAGGCAGCGGCCGATCAGGGACAGCTCGACGCTGTCGAGGACGAGCTCTTCCGCCTCGGCCGCATCGTTGCCGGTGACCCGAAGCTCGAGCAGGCACTGTCCGACCGTTCCGTGCCGGCGAAGAGGAAGCGTGAACTGCTCTCCAAGCTGCTGTACGGCAAGGTCACCGCTGTCGCCGAGGCGCTGGCGACCCAGGCAGTGGGCCGGTTGAAGAACTCCGCACCCGCGGACGCCTTCGACGAACTGTCGAATCTGGCAGCAGCACAGCGGGAAGCGGTTGTCGCCAAGGTGCGCAGCTCTGCTCCGCTGTCCAGTGAGCAGTCGGATCGGCTGACCGCCACCCTCACCCGTACCTACGGGAAGCCGGTGACGGTTCACGTGGAGGTCGATCCTGAACTCCTCAGCGGCTTGGTCGTCCGGGTGGGCGACGAGGTGATCGACGGCAGTGGCGCGGGACGTCTCGCAGCGCTGCGGAAGTCCCTCAAGTAGTCCGCAACCGAACCCCATACCCCAGATCTTTTCGAAGACCAGACACCGAGAGCAGGAAAAACATGGCGGAGCTGACGATCTCCTCCGACGAGATCCGTAGTGCGATCGAGAACTACACCGCGAGCTACTCCCCGGAGGCCTCCCGCGAAGAGGTCGGCCTTGTGACCGACACCAGCGACGGCATCGCGCACGTCAGTGGCCTGCCTTCGGCGATGGCCAACGAACTGCTGGAGTTCCCCGGCGGAATTCTGGGTGTCGCGCTCAACCTGGATGCCACCGAGATCGGTGCCGTCATCCTGGGCGATTACGAGCACATCCAGGAAGGCCAGGAAGTCAAGCGGACCGGCGACGTGCTGTCGGTACCCGTCGGCGACGCCTTCCTCGGCCGCGTCATCAACCCGCTCGGCCAGCCGATCGACGGCCTGGGCGAGATCGAGAGCAACGAGACCCGCGCCCTCGAACTGCAGGCTGCCTCGGTGCTCGAGCGTCAGCCCGTCGAGGAGCCGCTGCAGACCGGCATCAAGGCCATCGACGCGATGACCCCGATCGGCCGCGGACAGCGTCAGCTCGTCATCGGCGACCGTAAGACGGGCAAGACCGCCGTCTGCATCGACGCGATCCTGAACCAGAAGGCCAACTGGGAGACCGGCGACGAGAAGCAGCAGGTTCGCTGCATCTACGTCGCGATCGGCCAGAAGGGCTCCACCATCGCGGGCGTCAAGGCTGCCCTCGAGGAGCAGGGCGCGATGGAGTACACCACCATCGTCGCCGCCCCGGCCTCCGACTCCGCCGGTTTCAAGTGGCTCGCGCCCTACACCGGCTCCGCCATCGGCCAGCACTGGATGTACCAGGGCAAGCACGTCCTGGTCGTGTTCGACGACCTGACCAAGCAGGCCGAGGCGTATCGCGCCATCTCGCTGCTGCTGCGTCGCCCGCCGGGACGTGAGGCATACCCCGGTGACGTCTTCTACCTGCACTCCCGCCTGCTGGAGCGTTCGGCCAAGCTGTCCGACGCCCTGGGTGGAGGCTCGCTGACCGCGCTGCCGATCATCGAGACCAAGGCCAACGACGTCTCGGCCTACATCCCGACCAACGTCATCTCCATCACCGACGGTCAGGTGTTCCTCGAGTCGGACCTGTTCAACAAGGGTGTCCGTCCCGCCATCAACGTCGGCATCTCGGTGTCCCGAGTCGGTGGCGCCGCGCAGACCAAGGGCATGAAGAAGGTCTCCGGTTCGCTGCGTCTGGAGCTGGCTCAGTTCCGTGAGCTCGAGGCGTTCTCCGCCTTCGCCTCCGACCTGGACGCCGCCTCGAAGGCACAGCTCGAGCGTGGTGCCCGCCTGGTGGAGCTGCTCAAGCAGGATCAGTACAGCCCGATCCCCGTCGAGGACCAGATCGTGTCGATCTACCTCGCCGGCGAAGGTGTCTTCGACAGCGTGCCGGTCGGCGACGTCCGCCGCTTCGAGGCCGAGCTGCTCGACGAGCTGCACCGCACCGCCTCCGGCGTGTACGAGAGCATCAAGGGCGGCAAGGCCCTCGACGCCGACAACGCCAAGGCGCTGGTCGAGGCCACCGACAAGTTCAAGGAAACCTTCATCGCGTCCGACGGAAGCCGGGTCGTGAACGAGGCCGAGGCCGAAGCTCTGGACGCCGGCGAGGTCGGCCACGAGCAGATCAACGTCAAGCGCACCACCGTCAGCAAGTGAGCGGCCTGCCCATGATGCTGCGAAACATGAAGGGAGAGTGATCGATCGATGGCAAGCATTCTCGAACTGAGGTCTCGCATCAAGTCGGTCAACTCGACCAAGAAGATCACCAAGGCCCAGGAACTGATCGCGACGTCGCGCATCACGAAGGCACAGTCGCGCGTTGCCGCGGCGAAGCCGTACGCCGAAGAGATCACGAAGGTTCTGTCGGAGCTGGCGAGCGCGTCGGCTTCGCTGGACCACCCGTTGCTCAACGAGCGCACCGATCCCAAGCGGGCCGCGGTTCTGGTCGTCACCAGCGACCGCGGTATGTGCGGCGGTTACAACTCCAACGTCCTCAAGGAGGCCGAGGAGCTGTTCCAGCTGCTGCGCAGCGAGGGCAAGGATCCGGTCATCTACGTGCTCGGATCCAAGGGCCTGGGGTACTACACGTTCCGTGGCCGCGACTTGGGAGGTGCGTGGACCGGGTTCTCCCAGGATCCGGGCTACTCCGACGCTGCCAAGGCGAGTCGGCACCTGGTCGACCTGTTCATGGCCGGATCCGGCTCGGAGGTCCCCGCGCCGAACGGCGAGGGCACCATCGAAGGCGTCGACGAGCTGCACATCGTGTACACCCGCTTCGTGTCGATGCTGACCCAGTCTCCCGAGGTTCGCCGGATGGCTCCCCTCGAGGTGATGGTCTCCGAGGAGCGCGTCGAACTCGGCGAAGACATGCTGTCCAACGGTCACGGATCCAGCAACTCGGAACCGGTCGCCGGATACAACTTCGAGCCGGAACCCGACAAGTTGCTCGGTGCCCTGCTGCCGAAGTACATCAGCACCCGCATCTACTCCTCGCTGCTGGATGCTGCGGCGTCGGAGTCGGCTGCCCGTCGTACCGCCATGAAGGCGGCGACGGACAACGCAAACGAACTGGTGAACACGTTGAGCCGTCAGGCAAACCAGGCTCGCCAGGCCCAGATCACCCAGGAAATCAGCGAGATCGTCGGCGGCGCGAATGCGCTTGCCTCGAGCGCAGGAAGTGACTAAGCAATGACCGCAGCAGTAACCGAAAACAACGGGGCAGGCTCGGGTTCGTCCGTCGCCGGCCGCGTCGTGCGGGTCATCGGTCCCGTCGTGGACGTTGAATTCCCGCGTGGCGCTATTCCTGAACTGTTCAACGCCCTGCACGCCGAGATCACGCTCCCCTCGGTCGCCAAGACGCTGACCCTCGAGGTCGCACAGCACCTCGGCGACAACCTGGTGCGCACCGTCTCGATGCAGCCGACCGACGGCCTGATCCGCGGCACCTCGGTGTCCGACACGGGCAAGCCGATCTCGGTTCCCGTCGGTGACGTCGTCAAGGGCCACGTGTTCAACGCACTGGGTGACTGCCTCGACGCTCCCGGAACGGGTCGCGACGGCGAGCAGTGGGGCATCCACCGCAAGCCACCGGCCTTCGACCAGCTCGAGGGCAAGACGGAGATCCTCGAGACCGGCATCAAGGTCATCGACCTCCTCACCCCGTACGTCAAGGGTGGAAAGATCGGTCTGTTCGGTGGTGCCGGTGTCGGCAAGACCGTTCTGATCCAGGAAATGATCACCCGTATCGCCCGCGAGTTCTCCGGAACCTCGGTGTTCGCAGGCGTCGGTGAGCGCACCCGTGAGGGCACCGACCTTCACCTCGAGATGGAAGAGATGGGCGTCCTCCAGGACACGGCCCTCGTCTTCGGCCAGATGGACGAGCCGCCGGGAACGCGTATGCGCGTCGCTCTGTCCGCGCTGACCATGGCGGAGTACTTCCGCGATGTCCAGGGCCAGGACGTGCTGCTGTTCATCGACAACATCTTCCGTTTCACCCAGGCCGGTTCCGAGGTGTCGACCCTGCTCGGTCGTATGCCTTCGGCCGTGGGTTACCAGCCGACCCTGGCTGACGAGATGGGTGAGCTGCAGGAGCGCATCACCTCGACGCGTGGTCGCTCCATCACCTCGCTGCAGGCGATCTACGTGCCCGCCGACGACTACACCGACCCGGCGCCGGCCACGACGTTCGCGCACCTCGATGCCACCACCGAGCTGTCGCGTCCGATCTCGCAGATGGGTATCTACCCCGCTGTGGACCCGCTGACCTCCACCTCCCGCATCCTGGAGCCCGGCATCGTCGGTGCCGAGCACTTCCGGGTCGCCAACGAGGTCAAGCGCATCCTGCAGAAGTACAAGGAACTGCAGGACATCATCGCCATCCTCGGTATGGACGAGCTGCAGGAAGAGGACAAGGTCCTCGTCGGCCGTGCCCGCCGTCTGCAGAAGTTCCTCGGCCAGAACTTCATCGTCGCCGAGAAGTTCACCGGTGAGCCCGGCTCCGTGGTGCCGCTCCGCGACACCATCGAGGCGTTCGACCGCATCTGCAAGGGCGAGTTCGATCACCTGCCCGAGCAGGCGTTCAACAGCTGTGGCGGACTCGACGACGTCGAGGCTGCAGCCAAGAAGATCGCCGGGAAGTAGTCGACGATGGCTGAGATGACCGTGGAACTCGTCGCTGTGGAGCGACGGTTGTGGTCTGGTTCGGCGACTCTCGTCAGCGCACAGACGACCGAGGGCGAGATCGGCGTCATGCCTGGGCATGAGCCGGTTCTCGGACAGCTGGTCGAGGCCGGAGTGGTTGCGATCACGACGGCCGACGGTGAGCGTATCGTCGCTGCTGTGCACGGCGGGTTCCTGTCCGTGACCGCGAAGACAGTCACGATCCTCGCCGAGTCAGCCGACTTGGCCGAGGACATCGATGTGGAAGCGGCCAAGGCCGTGCTCGCAGAGAGCGGAGACGATCTCGAGGCGATTGCTGTCGCCAAGGGTCGGATCCGCGCTGTAGAGCGCGCTTAGGCTGCACGAGAAAGACCGCGACGGAGCCGACGAACAGTGACAATCGGAATGACTGTGTTGATCATTCTGGTTGTGCTGCTCGCGGCCTTCGTCGCGGTCTTTTTGTATCGGCTTGCAGTACTGCGCCGCGGTGGCACCGCGGCGATCCTCCGGGTGACGCCTGCCCCGGGGGACACCGGGTGGCGCCACGGCGTCATCCGCTACGGCGAGGGTTCCCTCGTCTTCTTCAAACTGTCGAGTTTGCGTCCCGGCCCTGATTCGCGCATCGACCGCCAGGGCATCGAAGTCGCAGGTCGTCGCAGCCCGGAGGGCTCCGAATTCGACATCATGTCCGAGGAAATCATCATCCTGTCGGTCAAGGACCGCGGTAGCTCGTACGAGATCGCATTGGACGGGGGAGCGTTGACCGCGTTCCTGTCCTGGGTCGAATCACGGCCGTCCGGCCGATCGGTTCGCGGTCGCCGACTCTGATCAGGCCTTTCCGGCCCCGGGCTTCCAGAGCACGTCGCCTTCGGGGTTCGCGAGCCTGCTGACGATGAACAGCAGATCCGACAGCCGGTTGAGGTATTTCGCGGGGAGTGCGTGGGTGGTCTCCGGGTTCGCGTCGACGGCCGCCCACGCAGACCGTTCGGCCCGCCGGGTCACGGTCCTCGCCACGTGCAGCAGAGCTCCCAGTGCCGTGCCGCCGGGGAGAATGAAGGAGTTCAGCGGCGCCAGGGCTTCGTTCAGTTCGTCGCACCAGCCCTCGAGACGGTCGATGTACTCGTCGGAGATCCGCAGTGGCGGGTACTTCGGTTCGGCCTCCAGCGGGGTGGAGAGGTCGGCGCCGGCGTCGAACAGGTCGTTCTGGATCTGCCGCAGGATCGACCGGATCTCCTCGGGCGGGTCGCCCAATGCCACCGCGACCCCGATCGAAGCGTTCGCCTCGTCGCAGTCGGCATAGGCGATCAGCCGCGGATCGTTCTTCGACACACGGGAGAAATCGCTGAGTCCGGTGGTCCCGTCGTCGCCGGTCCGGGTATAGATCTTGGTGAGGTGTACGGCCATAGCGTTACGGTACCGGCCTCCGGGGTCGGCATCCCTGGCTCTAGGCTGTGTTCTGTGAGCGAACGCTTCCTTGTCACCGGCGGTAACCGCCTCGTAGGTGAAGTGTCTGTCGGGGGCGCGAAGAACAGCGTTCTCAAGCTGATGGCGGCAGCGCTGTTGGCAGAGGGCACCACAACTGTCACCAACTGCCCGGACATCCTGGATGTCCCCTTGATGGCCGACGTCCTGCGCGGCCTCGGCTGCGAGGTGGACCTCGACGATTCCATCGTCCGGATCACCACACCCGCCGAGCCCAAACACCACGCCGATTTCGCGGCGGTACGTCAGTTCCGCGCGTCGGTGTGTGTGCTCGGACCGCTGGTCGCGCGATGCCGTCGCGCGGTGGTCGCGCTACCGGGTGGTGATGCCATCGGTTCGCGGCCCCTCGACATGCACCAGTCGGGGCTGCGGTTGCTGGGCGCTCACAGCACGATCGAGCACGGCTGCGTGGTTGCGCAGGCCGACGACCTGCACGGTGCGAACATCCGGCTCGCGTTCCCCTCGGTGGGGGCGACCGAGAACATCTTGATGGCCGCCGTACTCGCCAAGGGCGAGACGGTGATCGACAACGCGGCGCGCGAACCCGAGATCGTCGACCTGTGCAACATGCTGATCCAGATGGGCGCGAAGATCCGGGGTGCCGGCACGTCCACGCTGACGATCCAGGGCGTCCCCAAACTCGAGCCCACCACGCACCGGGTCATCGGGGATCGGATCGTCGCAGCGACGTGGGGGATTGCCGCGTCGATGACCCGTGGCGACGTGCGCGTTCGCGGAGTCAACCCGAAGCATCTCGGCCTGGTGCTCGACAAGCTGCGGGTCGCCGGAGCCGACGTCACGGCCGAGGCCGACGGATTCCGGGTGGTCCAGGAAGCACGGCCTACGGCCGTCAACTTCGCGACCCTGCCGTATCCGGGTTTCCCCACCGACCTCCAGCCGATGGCCATCGGTCTCGCCGCGGTCGCGGAGGGAACGTCGATGATCACGGAGAACGTCTTCGAGGCGCGGTTCCGTTTCGTCGAGGAGATGATCCGGCTGGGTGCCGATGCGCGGACGGACGGTCATCACGCTGTGATCCGGGGAATCGCGCAGCTGTCGAGTGCGCCGGTGTGGTCCTCGGACATCCGGGCAGGCGCCGGCCTGGTGCTGGCGGGGCTCGTCGCCGACGGGGTGACTGAAGTACACGACGTCTTCCACATCGACCGGGGCTACCCCCGATTCGTCGAGATCCTCCAGGAACTCGGTGGCCGGATCGAAAGGGTGGACGCAGATCCAGGCTCTGAGCGGTGAGTCCGGCGTCACAGCGGCCCGGGCGAGCGGCAGAACGCCGGATCGGTTCCGGCGCACCGGCTCTGACCAGCAGAATCTGAATCGACGAACACCGTGACCTGGCGATTTGGCAAGCAGTTTCCCTTCGCGTAACTTATTCCAGGTCAGAGCGACACGGACACCGACCCCGGC
>NZ_JASHKU010000046.1:0-34445 GCF_030056875.1 Rhodococcus sp. IEGM 1351
TACCCGACGAGGAGTCACGCGACGACGTCGTACACCACCTCCCTGGACTTGACCGAATACCGCCTCCGTAGGGACGAATTGCGCGCCCGGCAGTGACACGTGAGCGATCTGCTCAGGGCCTGGAAAGGATAGGGGGCGGACGTGCCTGAGTACGGTGCCGGACTGAGTCGGCGCACCTTCCTCCTCGCCGCCGCCGCAGGACTGGGCGGCCTCGCAGTGTCTGCCTGTACCCGCGGATCACCGTTTTCCGGACCTCATCCGGTCGATGCGAACGCCGTCTCG
This sequence comes from Rhodococcus sp. IEGM 1351, assembly GCF_030056875.1. Classification (NCBI taxonomy): domain Bacteria; kingdom Bacillati; phylum Actinomycetota; class Actinomycetes; order Mycobacteriales; family Nocardiaceae; genus Rhodococcus; species Rhodococcus sp. IEGM 1351. Next base: position 283 of record NZ_JASHKU010000046.1, read on the forward strand.
GCGGCCGAGGCGGCACGGTCGCACACCGGCCGCACCGTCGACGCCGTACTGGCCCCGCAGACCACCGACATCGACCTCGGCGGGATACAGGTGCGCACCCTCGCCTACGGCAACACCGTTCCCGGGAAGACGATTCGGGCCAACGTCGGCGACGAGGTCGCTGTCGCCCTTACCAACGGCCTCGACCACGAGACCTCGGTGCACTGGCACGGCATTGCGCTGCGAAACGACATGGACGGGGCCAGCCCCGCCAGCCCCGACATCGGACCGGGTCAACGCTTCACCTACCGTTTCTCGGTGCCGCATGCGGGCACCTACTGGGCGCACCCGCACGTCGGCCTCGACACCGACTACGGGCTATACCTGCCCGTCATCGTCGACGACCCGAACGAACCCGGAAAATACGACGCCGAATGGATCGTCGTCCTCGACGACTGGACCGACGGTATCGGCCCCGGCCCCCGGCAGATCCTCTCGAACCTGCAATCGGGTGGGATGGGATCGATGGGCGGACCAGGCGGCATGGGGAACATGCCCGGGATGGGAGGAATGGGCGGTGGCTCGGATCGATCCGGCGCCCCCACCTCGAGTGCGACGTCGAACGGGGTGGGCACCAGCAGCCTCCTGGGCGGCGACGCCGGCGACATCGTCTACCCGCACTACCTGATCAACGGGCGACTCCCGACCGCACCGACGACGTTCACAGCCACACCCGGCCAGCGCCTGCGGGTCCGCATCATCAACGCCGGCGCCGACACCGCCTTCCGCATCGCCCTGGCCGGGCACACCATGACCGTCACCCACACCGACGGCTACCCGATCACCCCGGTCGACGTCGACGCCCTCCTGCTCGGCATGGGTGAACGCTACGACGTGATCGTCACCGCCGGGGACGGGATCTTCCCCCTTGTCGCGGCGGCCGAAGGCAAGAACGCGCACGCCCTAGCCTTGCTGCGCACCGGCGCCGGCGCCGCACCCGACCCGGCATTCCAGCCCCGCGAACTCGACGGCCGGGTCGGGACCGTGGACACCTTCGTCGCCGCCGACACCGTCCTGCTCCCCCCGGGGCGACCGGAGGTGAACCTCGCGGCGGATCTCGGCGGGAACATGATGGGCTACGACTGGACCATCAACGGCCGCCCCTACGACCAGACCGAGCCATTGACGATCCGGCAAGGCCAATATGCCCGCCTGACCTTCACGAACATGACGATGATGTGGCATCCGATGCACCTGCACGGGCACACCTTCCGGGTCGTCAAACCCGACGGCACCCCAGGCCCGCGCAAGGACACCGTCATCGTGCCGCCGATGCGTTCGGTCGCGGTGGACCTGGTCGCCGACAATCCCGGTGACTGGATGCTGCACTGCCACAACGCTTACCACCAGGAGTCAGGGATGATGACCCGCCTCGACTACGACAGTTGAGGCGGTGACCGGTCATCGGCCCTGCACTGATCTCTCGACGAGACCCACCGCCCGATGTAGCCACGACACCGCCACCCGATCCGAGAAGGAGGTGAGGAGAATGGGAATGACCATGATGGACATGATGATGATGTGTATGCGCATGATGGGCATAATGCCGCCGATGATGACTATGCCGCCCATGTGAGGCGATACTCGGCTAGAACTGCCACATCCGTCGCGCGCGCCGTCTCGGCCCGTGAACAACCTGTTTGAGGCGCCACGTCAGGCGCATATGTCGTTTGCTGACAACACTGACCGACATGATGTGGTGCCCGAGGCAGTAGCCGAGGGAAGTGGTCGTGCAGGAGGTCGGGAGGTCTCCGGGGCGTAAGGACCCCTGTAGGCAGCCCCGCCAAGCGGTTTCCAGCTTTGCACGCCCATGACCCACGAACGGCCCCTCCCATTTGGAGGGGCCTTCGTCGTGTCGCAGAGCTTCGCGACGGTGCTACGGTGCGCGACCTTCGCCCCACCCACCAGGCGGCCGCCACGCCCCATGGCCCAAGATCCACGCTCAGCATGCACGTCTGGGGATCCCCAGCAGAGGGTTCGTGCGTGGTCATGGGTGGTACACGAACGGGGCTTCACAGGAGGTCATCTTGGCGGCCGATCTCTGGGCAAAGGGCTACGCCTGGACCATCAACGATCGCCCCTACGATCACACCCAGCCCCATTGACGATCCGTGAAGGTCGACGGGCCCCACCTGACATTCACGAACTTGGCCACGATGGGCATTCCATGCACCGGCACGGACACATCGTTCGGCCGATACGCTCTCACACAGCTGGGGCTGGTCGCGGACACTGGATGATCTACTGCCACAACGGATCATCAGGAACCGGGCATGATGTCCCGGCTGGACTACAACGGGTGAGCTCGGCTCGTCTCAGGAGCGGACGAGCCGGGCGATCGCGTCGGTGGCCTCTTTGATCTTCGCTTCGGCTTCGGGACCGCCGGCGACGGCGGCGTCGACCACGCAGTGACTGAGGTGGTCCTCGAGCAAGCCCATGGCGACGGCCTGCAATGCCTTGGTCATCGCGGAGACCTGGGTGAGGATGTCGATGCAGTACTTGTCTTCCTCGACCATCCGCTGCAGTCCGCGGGCCTGGCCTTCGATGCGCTTGAGGCGCTTGAGGTAGGCGTCCTTTTCGGTGATGTAGCCGTGCGCGGCGTGGTCGTGTCCGTCGGTCTCGGCGGGCGCCTGGGTGGCCGCGGGGGTGGGAGTGGTGGCCATGGTGTCCTCCTGGTATCCGACGATCATGTCGAGCACCCCCGATTATGCCCGCCCGGGGTATGTGGCGGCGGGGTCGGGCCGTCGAGTCGTCGGCCGACCGCCGCCGCGGCGCACATCACCGCGCACCTGGCCACCGCCCGGGTCGCGGGATGCCAGGTGAACCGCATCAGCGTTGTTGTCACCGAGGACATGGTCCTCTCCTTTCGGGACTGCACAGGGTGAAGGGGTTTGGGGTGGGTGGGCGTCTGCACGCGCCGCCCACCCCACACCCTGGATGCTTTCCTGCCCGCGGTTATCCGGCGAGGGATTTGAACCGGCGTAGTCGCAGGCTGTTGCTGACCACGAACACCGACGAGAACGCCATCGCCGCACCGGCCAGCATCGGGTTGAGCAACCCGGCGGCGGCCAGGGGCAGGGCGGACACGTTGTAGGCGAAGGCCCAGAACAGGTTGCCCTTGATCGTGCCCAGCGTCTTGCGGGCCAACCGAATCGCGTCCGCCGCCGCACGGAGGTCACCGCGGACCAGGGTCAGATCACTCGCTTCGATCGCCACGTCGGTGCCGGTGCCCATAGCCAGACCGAGGTCGGCCTGCGCCAAGGCGGCGGCGTCGTTGACACCATCGCCGACCATCGCGACGACCTTGCCCTGATCCTGGAGCCGCTTGACCACGTCCACCTTGTCCGCGGGCAGCACCTCGGCGATCACCTCGTCGATGCCGACCTGATCGGCGATCGCCCGGGCAGCGGCCGCATTGTCGCCGGTGAGCATGATCGGCGTCAGACCCAGATTCCGCAGCTGTGTGATCGCCTCGGCCGAGGTGGCCTTCACCGCGTCGGCGACGACGAGCACCGCGCGGGCCCGCCCGTCCCAGCCGACCGCGACGGCGGTCTTGCCCTCCGATTCGGCCGCCGCCATGGCGGCGTCGAGACCGGCGGGCAGATGCTGCGCCCAGTCGGCGAGCAACCGGGCCCGTCCGACGACCACCGCGTGCTCGTCGACCATGCCCTGCACGCCGAGGCCCTCGATGTTGGCGAACTGCTCCACCGGGGGCAGGGTGCCGACCCTGTCGCGTGCGCCCTTGGCGATGGCCTGGGCGATGGGGTGCTCGGAGGAGTCCTCGAGGGCCCCGGCCAGGCGCAGCACCTGCGCGGTGTCTTCGCCGTCGGCGGTGATCACATCGAGCAGGGTCATCTTGCCGGTGGTGACGGTGCCGGTCTTGTCGAGCACCACGGTGTCGACGCGGCGGGTCGATTCGAGCACCTCGGGTCCCTTGATCAGGATGCCGAGCTGGGCGCCGCGGCCGGTGCCGACCATCAACGCGGTCGGGGTGGCCAGCCCGAGGGCGCAGGGGCAGGCGATGATCAGCACCGCGACGGCGGCGGTGAATGCGGCCGCGACTCCGCCGCCGGTGCCGATCCAGAAGCCGAGCGTCGCAACGGCCAGGGCGATGACGATCGGGACGAAGACGCCGGAGATCTTGTCGGCCAACCGTTGGGCCTGCGCCTTGCCGGTCTGGGCGTCCTCGACGAGTTTCGCCATCTGCGCAAGCTGGGTGTCCGATCCGATTCGGTTGGCGCGGACCACGATCCGGCCGCCGACGTTGACGGTGGCGCCGACGACCTGGTCGTCGGGTCCGACCTCGACGGGCACGGATTCGCCGGTCAGCATCGACGCGTCGACCGCGGAGGAGCCTTCGGTGACGACACCGTCGGTGGCGATCTTCTCCCCGGGGCGGACGACGAACTCGTCCCCGACGGCAAGCTGATCGATGCCGATGCGCTGTTCGACGCCGTTCCGCAGCACCGAGACCTCTTTGGCGCCGAGTTCGAGCAGGGCCCGCAGGGCGGCACCGGCGCGCCGCTTGGAGCGGGCCTCGAAGTAGCGGCCGGCGAGGATGAAGGTGGTGACGCCGGCGGCGGCCTCGAGGTAGATGTTGCCGGCGCCGTCGCTGCGGGAGATGGTCAGCTCGAACGGGTGGGTCATGCCGGTCATTCCGGCGGTGCCCCAGAACAGGGCGTACAGCGACCAGCCGAGGGCGGCGATGGTGCCCATGGAGATGAGGGTGTCCATGGTGGAGGTGCCGTGCCGCAGGTTGGTGAAGGCGGCCTTGTGGAACGGCCACGCACCCCACACCACCACGGGGGCGGCGAGGGTCAGTGAGAGCCACTGCCAGTTCGGGAACTGCAGGGCCGGAACCATGGCCATGGCGATCACCGGCACGGACAGCACCAGCGATATCAGCAGCCGCTGGCGCCACGATGCGGTCGGGTCCTGCTCTGCGGCGGGGGCGTCGGTGCCGGTGGAGGCGGAGGGTGGCGTGGGGACCTTGGCGGTGTAGCCGGCCTGCTCGACGGTGGCCACGAGATCCTCGGTCGACACATCGCCGACGTAGTTGACGCGTGCCTTTTCGGTGGCGTAGTTCACCGTGGCGGTGACGCCGTCGAGCTTGTTGAGCTTCTTCTCGATCCGGTTCGCGCACGAGGCGCAGGTCATGCCACCAATTTCGAGCTCGACCTGGCCGTCGGCGGTCGGGTGCTGCGTGACGGGATTCATCGTTCCTCCTCTCGGGGCGTGGTGGTAGGTCAGTGTCCGTGCCCGGCGGGCATCGGCTCCGGGGCGGCGGGAACCGCGGCGGGGGTCTGCCCGCCGGTCAGCGTGAACTCGGCGGTCCGCACCACTCCATCGTGCTGGAAGTCCAGGAACAGGCGGTAGTCGCCCGCGCTCGGGGTGGTGACAAAGAAGTCGATACCCGGACCGGGCGTGGTGACCCCGTCGCCGGGGTGGCCGTCCGGGTGCACGTGCAGGTAGCCGAGGTCGGCGGCCCGCAGGGCAACGAGGTGCCCGTACGCCCCGAGGTAGGGCTGCAGATCCGTGACGGGCTGCCCGTCCCGGCTCACCGACAGCGTGACCTTCGACGCCTGACCTGGGGTGAGGGTGCCGCCCAAGGTGACGGTGTAACCGTCGACCACGGCCGAAGCCGCCGCCGGGGGCAGGGGCTGCGGATCGTAGGCGCCGGCGACCTGCAGATCGGCGCCCAGGGTCAGGCCGTCACCGCCGGCGGGGGTGAAGTCGGCGAACACCCGGTACGCCCCGGCGCGGGTCAGATCGAGCGGCACGCTCCAGGTTCCGGCGGCGTCGAGTGCCGGGTGCACGTGCTGGAAGCCGGCCATGTCGCGGCGCACCGCGATCAGGTGCAGTTGCTTGTCGTGGCTGTCGACGTAGCGGGTGACCGGCTGCCCGTCGGCACCGAGGATGCGGAACCGCAGCGGCACGTCGGCGCCGGCGGGAACCTGCGCGGTGTCCAGTGCCAGGGTGTAACCGCTGTCGGTGACCATCAGTCCTCCAGGTGTCTGATCGGCGGCCGGTGCGTCCGAGGTGGACACGGATCCGGCGTCGTGAGTTGAGGTGTCGTGCGTGTCTGCCGGTGCGGCGTCCTCGGGACCGAAGGCGGCCCCGGCCCCGAGGGCGAGGGCGAAGACCGCGGCCAGGCCGACGGTGAATCCGGCGAACTTCGACGATGCGTTCATCGTGGGGAATCTCCTGTCCGGGTCTCGAGTTTCGGCAGGTCAGCCGGCGAGCTGGTAGCCGGCCTCGTCGACGGCCTGGGCGAGCGCTGCCTGCTCGATCGGGGTGTCGGAGTCGATATCGACCCGGCCGCTGGCGAGGTCGACATCCACGGCGGTGACGCCGGGGATGTTGCCGATCTCCTCGCGGACCGAGGAGACGCAGTGGCCGCAGGTCATTCCGGTGACGGTGACGGTGGTGGTGCTCATCGATGTCCTTCTTTCTTCGGTTCGTTCGGAGTTCGATCGAGGTCGTCGCGACCCATCTACAGATTTACCATACCCCCCTACCGTATGCAATGCCAGGGGTTGCCGTACCCGCCCCCTTGCTGCATACCCCCCGATGGTGCGCCTTGGACCCCTGATGAAAATCAGAAGGGGCTCGAACGGCCATCCACCGGACGTCTTGCCGCGGCACGGCCGGGCTTGCGGCCGAAACGGTTTCGGCGACATCAGGGTGCCTCTTGCGCCCTCTACTATACCCCCCTATGGTATCGAATTATCCGCAGAGAGTTCGAGCAGCCTCCAGGAGGGCAACGATGTGCACAGAGGGCGGGTATCGACCCGAAAGATCCAGCGGCGCCATGATGCCTGCAGTGCCCCAAGGGATGAGGCCTCGATGTTGGGGGTAGGCAGCGCCACTGCACTTCGTTTGGCCCACATCCCGATAGATACCCCTTACCCGTAAGGACGGATCGTCATGTCCACTCAGGCTTCATCCACACGCAAGTGGTGGGCGCTGGCGCTGATCGCCGCAGCCCAGTTCATGGTCATCATGGACACCTCCATCATTGGCATTGCGCTACCGAAAATGCAGACCGACCTCGGCTTCTCCCAGGAGAACCTGACCTGGGTGTTCAACGCCTACGTCATCGCCTTCGGTGGACTACTCCTGCTCGGCGGTCGCCTGTCCGACCTGTGGGGCGCCAGACGCATCTTCGCCACCGGCTGGTTGGTTCTGCTCGTCGGATCGATCACCGCCGGCGCCGCCGGCAACGTCGGCACCGAACTGGCCGGACGCGCCGTTCAAGGCGCCGGCGCCGCTCTGATCGCGCCCTCCGCGCTAACTCTGCTGATGATGCTGTTCGGTTCCACCCAGCAGGAATTGACCAAAGCCCTCGCCGTCTACGGCGCCGCCGCGCCCGCGGGCGGCACCGCCGGTGTGTTCCTCGGCGGGGTGATCACCGAATACCTCAGCTGGCCGTGGGTGTTCTACATCAACATCCCCATCGCGATCATCGCCCTCGCCGCGACACCGCTGCTGATGCCCAACGCCCCCGCCCGATCCGGTTCGATCGACATCCTCGGCGCACTGACCGTCACCGCCGGCCTGGCGCTTGCCGTCTACTCCATCGTCCGCGCCCCCGAGGTCGGCTGGGATTCCGGTCAAACCTGGGGATACCTCGCCGTTTCCGCGGTGCTGCTGGGTGCGTTCGTGCTGATCCAGTCCCGGCGCCGCGAACCCCTGATGCGGTTGGGGATCTTCACCGCCCCCAACCTTGCCGCAGCGAACGTCGCCCAGTTGCTGCTCGGGGCGGCGTGGATCCCGATGTGGTTCTTCCTGAACCTGTACCTGCAGCAGGTCCTGGGGTACAGCGCATTCCCCGCCGGCGCAGCACTACTGCCGATGACCACACTGATCATGCTCGGCATGATCGTCATCGCGCCGCGGGCGATGCAGAGGTTCGGCGCGAAACCGATGATCGTGACCGGTCTGATCGTGCTCGCGCTCGGGCTCGGATGGATGGCCTTGGTTCGGCCCACCGGCAATTTCTGGGTCGACGTGCTGCCGGCGTCCCTGGTCGCCGCAGCAGGTATGTCGCTCGCCTTCATTCCCTCCTTGGGCACGGCGATCTCCGCCGCCCGACCCGAAGAGGGCGGATTGGCGTCGGGCATCGTCAACGTCAGCTACCAGGTCGGCTCCGCCCTCGGTCTGGCAGCCATGACCGCAGTCGCCGCCTCGTTCGGGGCCAACCAGATCGGCGACCTCCCCGAGCTGACGAACGGATTCTCCGCCGCCTTCATCGGCGCCGCCGTCATCGCCCTGGCCGGTGCCGGGGTCACCGCCGTGTCGATGCGCACGGCCCAGCCGGACACGGCGGTGGAACCAGTCCTCGAGCAGCACTGACACAACACCGTGGGTGGGAGTCGGCAGGCCCGGCTCCCACCCCACGCCGGTTCCAGCCCTCGTGCACTCGTCGATGACGAGGGCGATGTGACGTGGTGACCGGATCACCGCGCTGGGCCTTCGCCCGTCCGAGTGCCCCTCTGGACACGACCGGCTGTGTGGCGTCCGTCACATCTGCCGTGGTCGGCGGCGTGTCGGCTGGCGGCGGGCCGTGAAGCGGCCCGCGTCGCGGCGCGGGATGTCGTCGCGCCGGCCTTGCGCGCCGTCGCCGACCCCTCGAATGTCGAGGTCAGCGCCGGTTTTCTCGGCCCTGCGCGGTGCCGCTCGACGGGGTGTCCGAGACGCGGTCCCAGTGTCGTTATCTGCCCGTGATGGCGGGACTGGCCGGGTTTGGATCCCTGACGTGGGCTTATTCGAGCATTTAGATATCGATTAGGTCACGATTGTGCGGTCGATATCGTTTTGTTACTTTCCTTTTCGACGGGGGTCCGAGGCCGCGAATCTCAAGAGCGCGGGCCAGCCAACGAAGACGAGGTAAGACACTGTGGCGAAACACCGCAGGACGGCAGATCGTTCAAATTCCATCACCAGCCGCGTGAAGATCGCGACCGTCGCCGCGGCGACCGGTGCCATCCTGATCGGCGGTGCGCAGTTCGGCGCCGGGTCCGCGGCCGCCCGCCCGCTCGAGATCCCACCGGGCCTGCTGCCCGCCGGTGTTCAGCTGCCCGCGATCGAGTTGCCCGACCTCCCGGCCGCCCCGCCCGCACCCGGCACGCCCGGACCGGTCAATCCGGGCAGCCCCGCTCCGCTCAAGGTCCGCGCCGTGCAGCCGGTGTCCGGCACGCTGTCCTCCGGCTACGGCCCCCGATGGGGCGCACACCACGGCGGCATCGACATCGCGGCCCCGATCGGCACCCCGATCCAGTCCGCGGCCGACGGTGAGGTCATCTCCGCGGGCCCGGCCTCCGGGTTCGGGTTGTGGGTGCGGGTGCGCCACGACGACGGCGCCGTCACCGTGTACGGCCACATCAACGAGTTCATCGTCAACGTCGGCCAGCGGGTCGCGGCGGGTCAGCAGATCGCCACCGTCGGCAACCGTGGTCAGTCGACCGGTCCGCACCTGCACTTCGAGGTCTCGGACGCAGGCGGCAACCGGCTCAACCCGAGCCAGTGGCTGCGCGACCGCGGCGTCTCGGCGACCTGGGGAGTCGACTAGGACTCGCCCCGGCGGTAGTCAGGTCCACACGATGCGGCTCGGCAGGCCGGGACGGCAGGCCGCGTCCCGCATGCGGTTCGGGCATGTCGAGCATCCTTTCACCGTGAGGGCGGATCCCTCACGGGTCAGGTCGACCAGATCCGGGGCAGTGGCTTCCGCAGCCGGCGAGCACAGCGCCTTCAGAACACTCGGCAAGTGCGCGACGTGCGCTTTCCGGCGGCCCGTACCGGCGCAGTCTCGATGCTCTCGGACTCAGGGTGGAGAGGGTGGCCACACCCCGTCCGGGTCTCGTCCCATCGGCCGGGCCCGGCTCGCCGATCGGAGCCTGGATATACCGTGGTGTATGGCCCTCTCCCGTCGGCAGTTGTTGCGAGTAGGTGTGGCCGGATCGGCTGCGCTGCTGGTGGGTACGTCCGCGGTGAGCAGCGCCCGGTTGCCCGCGCCGCGGTGGCGAGGCGACCCGTTCGGGCTCGGTGTGGCATCGGGTGATCCGACACCCGATGGTGTCGTCCTGTGGACCCGCCTGGCACCGGATCCCCTTGCCCCCGGCGGGCGCGGCGGCATGGGGTGGGATCCGGTGACCGTCGAATACGAAGTCGCGCACGACGAGAGCTTCCGGCAGGTGGTGACGCGCGGTACGGCGGTCGCGACCCGCGAACTCGCCCACAGCGTGCACCCGGAGATCCACGGCTTGGAGCCCGCTCGCTGGTACTTCTACCGGTTCCGTGCCGGCTCGGCGATCTCCCCGGTGGGCCGGACCCGCACGGCCCCGGCTCCGGGGCAGCCCACCGCGCGGATGCGGTTCGCGTTCGCCTCCTGCCAGTCGTGGAGTTCGGGCTTCTACACCGCCTACGAGCACATGAGCGCCGAAGACCTCGATCTGGTCGTCCATCTGGGCGACTACATCTACGAGCGCGGGTGGAGGCGCGGCCGCGAGGGAATGTCGATGGGAGTCGACCGCGGCGAAGCCGTCGATCTGCCCAGCTACCGGCTGCGCTACGCACAGTACAAAGCAGAGCAGCCGCTGCGCGACGCACATGCAGCGTTTCCCTGGATCGTGACCATGGACGATCACGAGGTCGACAACAACTGGGCCGCCGATTCGCCGGGACTGGGCTTCGATATCTACCGAATACCCGCACTGTTCCGCCGGCGCCGAGCCGCCGCCTTCCAGGCGCTGTACGAGCACCAGCCGCTACGGATTGCGCAACTGCCCTCCGGGGAAGGGATGCGCCTACACCGCCGCTACCGGTTCGGTGATCTCGCGGAGCTCACCATGCTCGATACCCGGCAATACCGGGACCGGCAGGCCTGCGGGGGAAACGTCACCGCGGACTGCGCCGACCGGCTCGACACCGACCGCACGATACTGGGTGCACAGCAACGTAACTGGCTGCTCGACGGCTTCACCGGCTCGCCCGCCCGATGGCAGATCATCGGCAATCAGGTGGCGATGGGCCAGACCGACAACGACCCAGGCCCGGACACCGTCGTGTCCTCCGACTCGTGGGACGGATACGTCGCCGATCGCAACACCGTCCTCGGCGGCGCAGCCGATCGCGGCGTCCGCAATCTGGTGGTGATCACCGGCGACCGTCACCAGAACATCGTCGCCGACCTGCGCCGGGACTACGCCGACCCGCAATCACCGGTCGTCGCATCGGAATTCTCGGGAACCTCGATCACCTCCGCCGGCGACGGCGCCGACATGAACGACACCGGACGCCGTCTGCTGGCCGCCAATCCCGACATGAAGTTCTTCAACGCGCAGCGAGGATACGTGCGGGTCGACCTGGACCACCGGTTGTGGCGCAACGACTTCCGCATCGTGCCGTATATCCGGCGCCCGGGCGCGCCCATCCACACCCGCGCCAGCTTCGTGGTCCAAGATCAGATACCCGATGTCATCGAGGCGTGACGGCCGGATACTGCCACCCACGACACGGCAAGCCCGATCCACCCCGGGCCCGCAGACCGGGCACCGCTGAGCAGCGGTGCCGTGCCGAGCCACGACGCCCCAGGGTGCGCCTGTCGGACGAACGTGGCTCGGGCACGCACGGGGACGGGTAATGGCCTCAGTTGCCGAGGAATCGGCGGATCTGCGGGAGGACGGCGTCGGCGAGGTCATCCGCCGTCTCGAGCGCGTCGAACGACACGTTCCGCGCGAGTGTCGCATGCGGGATGGTCGCGCTCATGCGTTCGGCGAGCTCGGCCGGATGGCGCTCGTCGGCGCCGGGGACGATGAGCACCGGAACCTCGATCGCGCCGAGTTCGTCGAGCGTGCGAAATGAGCGGTCACGCCCAATGGCGGCCGCTGCGGCGACGCTCCCCGGGTCCGCGCGCGGTATCGCAGAGCGCACCAGGTTCCCGATCAGCGGTTGCAGGTGGGGAAGGAACAACTCCCATGCCGCTTCGATACCGTCTGCTCGCACCCGCTCGGCGAAGCGTTCCATCAACGCGGTTTCGGCCAATTTCGCCTCGTCGTCCTCGATATCTTCGGCGCTTATCACCACGACCGCCCGTACCCGTGAGGGGAAGGCCAGGGCGGCGCGTAAGGCGATGGTGCCGCCCAACCCGGTCCCGCCGACCACAGCCTCCGGCGCGCCGAGGTGGTCGAGGAGGGCGATCACGTCGTCGGCGTAGCGGCTCCACGTGTGCAGAGCCGGATCCCGGCACACCGAGCGGCCGTATCCCCGCACATCCGGAACAACAACGGTGAACCGGTCCGCGAGACGATTCGCCATCGGCAGCACGCTGTGATGATCCGGACCACCGCCGTGCAGCAGTACGACGACCGGACCCCTCCCGCATGCGGCGGCGAACAAGCGGGTCCCGTCGCCGCCACGGTAGTCGATTTCACGCATCGCCGTCCGTTTCTCATCTGGTCGCAGGAGGATACGACACGGTCGCTCTAGGCCCCAGGGTGCCGCCCGGCGAGAAAGTGCCGCGTCCCTCGTGTAGTAATTAACTCGGCATAGCGATGGCGACTACGGAGATGAAGATTGCAAGGATCGCCAAGACCATTGCGATCTGTTGCAGCCGGAAATTGGCAGCCGTCGACTCGATCGATGCTCGCAGTTCCAGCTCTGACCTGAGCAGCGGAATGGTCTCGCCAAACCATTCAGCGCGGTCTTCGAGCGACGTCCTCAGCATCTTGTCGAAGAAGAACTCGTCAACCTGACCGTCACCCCAGTCGTGAATCTGTTTGTATTCATCAAGCTCATAGGTCCAGCGGCGCTCGTTGGAGACCCACTTGCCAACCTCATTCGAGACAATCGTGGCATCAAAGATCGTGTTGCTCAAAAGTTTGCTCGCGCGCTCCAACGAGTCGATGGTCTCTGTGCGCAAGGCGTTCTGGCCGACCCGTTTGATGAAGTTCCACCTGCTTTTCTCTCTTGTTGGAGTGCGCGCCAAGTCATCGCGAAGCTGCGCTATCGTTCCTTCGTAGCATTCGATGAGGCACTTGATCGCCCATCGCACCATGAGTCCGCCGAAGCGGTTCTCGATGAAGTGGTCGTCGGTATAGGGCCCGCCAAAGGTAACGCCGTCGCGTGGGGATTCATCGACGGTGAGCTTGTGGCCGCACACTATCGTCCACGGATCGTCATCAGGTCTGAAGGAAGTAGCAATCTTCCAGTCGGGCGTAGAAGAGCCGGTATAGGCGTCTCCCTCAACATCAATGGAGAGCAAGTATCGGTAGTCCTCGAGACGACTGCTGATCTCCTCAACCGGTACGTCCGGCAACTGAGGTCGGGTGAAAGGCGCCGCAAGCTTTGTCGTGATGACTTCAATCGCAGGCAGCGATGCCTTTTTGAAGTCGGTGATCATCGTGCCAGGGAAGACGCGGGCAACCCACTGGCTTGCCGCTTCGCGAACACGCGTGCGTTCTTGCGCAATCGCTGCTTGCTTGCGATGAAACGCAGTGTGGCGACGAAGACCTCTGCCGACGGTGTCGATGCGCAAATATCTGTTCGTGTTCAGCTCATCGTTCAGGGCATTGGCCGATACGTCGGAGAGGGTAAACGTAGCTAGGAGGACTACCACGCTCGGGATCGGCGACATCGCTTTGAGCCGAACCCGATCGAAGTCCTCTGGCAGGTCGGCAGCGATGTCATCCATCCACTTTCGTTCAGTTCCCCGCCGGTAGAGTGATGCGGCAACTACCCAACCGCCTGTGCTGCTAGTGCGCCTGACCGAATCGGCCCATTCGTAAATGTCGGGTCCGCCAAACGGATTGTCAGGTTCGATGTCGAGTGCCTTGCATCCTTTGACCAGTCGATCTAGATCGCCACCGACGTAGCACTCGGAAACCTGCAGCACACGGCGCTGGACATCTTCTCCGGAAGGCAAGCGCGTTGTCTCGTTCTGCCTCTCATCCAGTTCACAATCGAAGTCCCCCTCCGGGTCTGGATATTCGGGCCGATCTTCGTGAACTACCGCCATTGTTCTTGATGTCCAATCTGTGACCGGGCGCAGCAGCCTCTCCACTGGGCGCGTTGCTCGTCACCAGCGTTCTGTGCCCAATGTGACCCGTTCGGCTGCACGCTACCTTGAGTGCATCTATGGAGGGAATGGCACATGCAATTCCGTCGCGCGTCGCGCAAACTGCCGCTGTGGCGGGAGGGACGTGTCGTCTGCCTGGTCGAAGCCATGGTCACGGCTGCCCAAGCCACTTGGCATGAAACCGCCGCAGCGGCCGCGAGTGTATAACGCCGTCACCTGAGGGATAGCTTGTCCCCGTGGGTAATTCGTGTCCGTGGCGACGCGCGATGTGCTGCGCGGTGCCACCCCGGAGCGAGGGACGAGGGCAGAGCGAATCGAAATTTCACGCCCCCACAAGTCCGCCTCCGCTGTTACGGGCCGTCGGGCCTGGTTGTGGTCAGGCGGAGTGCCTCTGGATGTACTCTTCGACGGCCTCACGCATCAGTTCGCTGGGCTTGCGGTGCTGGCGTTCGGCGAGTTCGTCGAGCTTGTTGCTCAGCGGCGCCGGCAGTCGGACCTGCCGCTTGGGTGATTCGCCGCTGGCGCCGGCCAAGGACGGCCGGCCGGCGCCCACCCTGTCGAGCAGTTCGCGCCCTGCTGCGGCGGCCTCGGCGCCCCGCTTGGCGGTTGCCGAGTTCTTCGGCAGCGTCATCTCGTGCTCGGCCCACTCGGCGAGCTCGTCGTAATCGGAGTTCTTATCGTTGCTGTTCATCGGTATGTCACCCCTTCGAGTGTGGGTAGGGTCCCCGGATGCATGCGCAACCGGGGGAATCGGGCAGTCACTGCTGGTCCTTCATGCGGTGGAGATGCTTCTGCCGCGCCTGCATCACATGGAAAACCACCATGCCCCGCGGCGGAACGATCTCCACCATGACTTCGAGCAACGGACCCCCAGGTGTGCGCGGAGGACCGATGAAGAGCCAAGGCTTCGAGTGGCCGGGAACGCGTGGTTCGTCGAACTCTTGCTCGACGTAGACGGCGTTCTCGATCGCGTGCAACGCGTCGTCGCGGTCGATGTCGTGCTTGTCTGCGCTGGTCGCCCATTCGATCGCCACACCAATACTGTACTACAGAAATAGGGATTCTGTACTACGAAATTAAGGAATCGACACTGGATCGAGTGAGGACCGCCTCTTGGAACGCCATTTGGTCCGCGGGCGAGGTCTTGTTGCGGTAGGTCTCGCACCGTCTGTCGCCTTGGAAGTTGGCCGAGGGGCTTGGTCTTCGCGAAAGTCGGGCTGCTGGTTGCTAATGGCGACCGAGCTCTTCTCGTCTGCTCGTGGCGACGATCGGGGGCTGTGACCTGCTGTGACGACATGTCCTGGTTTGTGATGTGGGGGTGCCGGCGACTGTCGGAGGGTCGGCGCGCCGGGGTGTGGGGGTGTCGGCGGGCGCGGTCAGCAACTGCGCGGGATCGGGACCTACGAGTCTGACCCGTCGGAAACAGCAGGTAGTCGAACTCGTCGCCGAGGGCCTCACCAACAAGTCGATCGCCGACAGGCTCGTAATTTCGCAACACCGCCCAGGGGCATGTCGAGCACACATTCTCCAAGCTGGGATTCACCTCCCGTACTCAAATCGCGACCTGGATCATCGAGCAGAAGCAGGGCCGGCAGTCCTGATCGCACCTAGCCGAGGCCGACACGGCGGCCTTGGCTGAACCGAATGGGTCGAACATCGGCAACGAGCAGATGCGCGTGGTAGCACGCGACAGCGAACGCGAAGATTGAATCAACCTTTGTAGCAACAATATTCGGATATCCATCGGTGGATCGCGTACGCGCGGTTGTGTCGGTCCGGGCGTGGCGCCGGGGTGTCGGCCGACGCGGTGGTTAGGCTCGGGGAGGTGAGCGGTAGTGAGCGGGTGGTGATGTTCGACATCGATGGTGGGCTGGCGGATCTGTCGGAATTCGCTCACATCCTGGCCGGCGACTCGGAGGGGAGTCGCCGACGGGCATGGCAGCGGTTCTTTGAACATGTCGGGCAAGCGGCAGTGGTCGAGCCGGGACGGGACCTGGTGGAGGCGGTGGCCGGTCTGGGATTTGTTCCGGTGTACTCGACGACCCGGCCGGTCTCGTGCGCGGGGCAGACCCGGGTGTGGCTCGGCGAGCACGGATTTCCGCAAGGGCGAGCGTTGCTGTGCCGCTCTCGTGATGATGTCCGGCCGGCCGTCGAGGTCAAGGCCGGCCATTGTCGGGCGGTCGGGCGGTGGTTGTCGGCGTTCGTCGACGACGAATCGGAGATCGTGGGCGCACTACGATCCCGCGGTGTCCGTGCGCATTCGTTCGACGGTTTGTCCGAGCTCGGGGTACGGGAGCTGCGAGAGGCGGTGGCCGCGCGGATACCCGACACATTGAGCGACGTCGGGGTGCACCGGCCACGGCGTCCCCGCATTGCGCGACACCATCGACAGGGGCCGGTGGCACAGAGATCGAGCTAAGAAGGGTTTGACGACCTCCCGCCCGATGGTGCGCCTTACCGCAGGGCGGGGGCATAGGCACGTTGGCAAGGCGTGCTCGCCGCGGGGTGGTTCTGGGCCGATGCGGCCTCGGGAGCGGTCTTCGAGGATTTTGATGCGACGCGCGGCCTTGGTCCAGCGTCCTGGTGGATCAGTTCGAGTGGTTGCGGATGTGCGTAGCGGCGTCCTCGATGGTCGCGAATGTCGCCATAGTCGTGCCGATGTCCGTAACTGCCCAGACATGATGCGCTGGTGTACTGGTGGCCGTTCCTGGGCTGAGGGCGTATTCGAGTCCTTTCGCTTTTGCTGCGGATCGGACGTCTTTGGCGGTGAGTTTCTTCGGACCACCCCACTTCAATCCGTCCTGCCGGGCCCTGGCCTGTGCAGTGAGTTGGTACTCGGTGGGCGCCCCGAGCTCTTGCGCGGCGGTGCGGAGCTGCGACCGGAGCGACCGTCGGTCCTTCTGGATGAAGCGAACCGCGGACAGTGCCCACAGCATCGAACAAGCGATGAAATGGATGAACGGTGCCTGGTCGGGTTCCTCAGGTTCAGGAACGAACTCGTAACCGTTCGATCCGGGCGACTCGTCGAGCGCTAGGTACTGGTCGGTCAGCATTGGTGAGGCATGGTTGAAGCCACACAGGAAACGGTAGATCACGTACAGATCGCGACCCCGTTCGAGATCGTTGGTCATCTCCGCAAAAGCGTCGGCTTGCGTGCCGGACGACGATTCGATCCCGAGGGGCTCGATACTTGCGACCTTGGCGGCCACCTCGCGGAGTTCCGGGCTGTCCGCTTTGCGCAGAGAGGCTCGAATTGCTCGTCGGGTGGCAGGTTCCTGCGCGAGCCACGCCTGGACTCCGTCCGCGGACTGGGCTATCCACATGGCGGTGATCGAGCACTCGAAGCACGCCCTGATAGTCGGTATCGAGACCAGCACGCCGTCGGAGTCAATGTCATCGAGGGCAGCAACTGCCAGTCGGCGCACGTGATGGGCGAGCGACAGCACCCGGGTAGCCTTCGCAGGATCGAACGGTCCGCCGCTGATCACCGTGAACGAGCCGTCCTCGAGGCATTCATCCCAGATACTGACGAGTTGTCGCGCGATCGCGGCGTAGTTCGAGGGCGTTTCCGTGAGACTCACGGACCGATGTTATCGGCGTGGTGGGAGCGAACCGGTGGCACGTCCAGCGGAACGCCTAATCCGATCCGCCGAAGTAGCGGCCCTCAATGCACCGTCGACCGCAGTAGCGCAGTGCGTTTCGGTATGCTGGTGTGTGTTCGGCGGAAACGTCGAAAGCACGCGTGGGAGCGAGTTGCTGGTTTGGTCACCGGTTTGCTTCTTCCGCGGTAGACCCGCCTTGTGGTCGGGTCCGAGCGTGGCAGGCCGTCAATTGGGACACTAATGCCTGCCACGCTTCGTCATATCTGGGGCGTGTTCGACGCAGCGGGAGGGGATCTGGTGGCGTACAACGTGAGCCCGGATGCGCCGCCGACCCGTCTGGATCCGGAGGCCGGCACCAGCACCACGCCGGCGGCCAAGCCCGCCGGCTATCGGTCGGCCACCACCTACGACGACCGCGCCCAGGAGCGCGACGGTGCACGCCAGCTGGACCGGATGGTCGAGGACGCGGAGTTCACCCGGGCCCGCAAGGACCTCGAGCGCGCCTTCCCCCGCGCGACCGTCCCCGAGGTGTCCGAGCGTAAACGCCGGGAGCTGCCGATCCCGGATTCGATTCGCCAGCCGCCGAGTTCGCGCCAGCGCAAGGTGCGGTCGGTGAACAAGCACAAGGCGCAGTCGCAGTTGCCGAAGGTCGGCTACACCGGCGTGCAGGACCTGGTCAGCGACCCGGACCGGTGGAAGACCGTCGGCGAGGCGCTGTCCGCGGCTCGCGGTGACGCGCAGCAACTCGACGAGAAGATGCGCTCCCAGGTCCAGCGGGTGGACCGGGCGATTCAGACCGCCGAACGGTTCAACGATCGCGGCCACATCCTGTACTGCGCGGTGACCCTCCCGCACGCGGTGCCGCAGGAGGCGGTCAACCTACCCGCGACCCTGCATCCGGGATCCCGCTTGGATTTCGACCGGCACACGATGGCCACCCACGCCGCTCACGAACTCGATGGAACGCTGGGCGATCGGGATGTGGTGTTCGAGATCGAAACCGGCCGGGGCATGTATCTGGGCCGCTCGGACACAGTCGACGACACCGCGCACCTGCTGCCGCGAGGGATGCGGTTCGAGGTGGTCTCGGCGGGGGAGGGGCGATACCGTCGCCCTGACGGCAGTATCGGCCGGCGGATGATCGTGCAGCTGCGGGACATCACCGAGGAATGAGGGGAATGAGGATGGGACTGTTCACCGACGACAAGGGCCGCCCCGAGCTCGTGGTCCATCCGGACATCAAGCTGGGACGGGCGACGTTCCGGCCGGTCGACGATGAACCCGAGCCGGAGGAGACACCGAAGCAGCGTGCTCGCCGCGAGCTGAAACTACGACTGGGCGCCGAGCTCCGCGCGAAAGAGGAAACCGGAGACACCAACCCCGAGAAGGGGTGACGCCTCCGGCTCATCCTGTGCATTTTCAGTGATCCGACTATAGCCACAAATTGCGATAACGCTAGAAAGGCGAGTGGTACGTGTATCAACGGCCGGCGACCGAGGACGAAATCCGCGACAAGGCCCCTGGACTCACCGCCAGCAACAGCGGCGGCGCGTTCGACGAGAACGGGAACGTGGTCGGCGGTACCACCACCTATCTGATCACTGTCACCGAGCCGCGCGACAGATGGTGCACGCGGAACGATCTCATCGACTGGGGCTACAGCGATGCAGGGATCGACCGCTTCTTCGAACCGGAATCCGAGGGTCCGGAGGGAATTACCGGGTGGACGTGCGAACACATCGACCACATCGAGGCCACGGTCGTTGTCCCCGCCCTGCGCATGGTGGACGAGGCATTCTCCGACCCCGAGACGCCTGCTTCCATTCTCCGCGCGGCATCGACCTGATTCCGCCCCTGAGCGGTCGCCCAGACCGCTTCGAGTAGCTCCCGTCACTGGCCCTGGGGGACATGCCATGTCCGCAGGTCAGTCCCGCTAATATTCCGGTGACGCCGACTACTTCGAGCGCGGCAGGACGGTGCGGGCGGGGTCGGGGCCGTGCGCGGACAGGGTGGCAGCGACGATGAAGACCCAGGACTGTGCAACCACGGGGTGCGGTCAGCCGGCCGCCTTCGTGTCCCGAAGCAAACCCGCGTGGTGCACCGACTGCATCGACGGAATCCTGCACACGGGTGGCCTCGAACCAGCGGAGCCGTTCACCACGCCGACCGCCTGGCGGTTGACGACGTGCCGGACCTGCGGTGTGCGCGCCCATTACCGACTCGACTACGTCGTCCGAAAGAACGCCTCGAGGACACCGACCTGCCGGGCGTGCCACTGGACGAAGCGGGCGAACAGAACCCGCTCACACCCGTGGATGGAGTTCGACCGCACAATGCTCGAACTACTGCGGCACCACTCACCGGAGCAGATCCTTCAAGCACACCCGCAGCCGGAGGTGCGCGAATTCCTCGAACAGCGATGGTGGCCGCACGAACGGATCGCCAGCCACCTCGCCGAGCACGGCTACGACCTCGTCGACCCGATCGGTGAAGTCCACGACAACAATGACCCGGTACTCGCCCGCTGCCGCAGATGCCACCGGATCACCGCTGCACAGATGGCCGACTTCAGCTCGGGCTGCACCTGTGCACGCAATACCCGATCCTCCGACCCCAGCAGCCCCCGACCCGGCCGGGCATTGCTGTCGGAATCGCAATCGCCGGCACTGGATTGGTGGGACCACGACCACAACGAGGCCACCGCCTTCGACACGGTGACGGTCCTGGCCACTCGCTCCTGCCACTGGCGATGCCCGGAGTGCGGGCTGCGGTTCGAGGAGAAGGTCAACGTCATGACCAGCCGTCCGGCATGCCGGGCCTGTTCCGCCCGCCGGAGCGAGGAGTGGGAAGTCGAGAGAACGCGGTGGAAGACCACCCCGGTGGCCGATGTTCCGGAGCTGGCAGCGGCATGGGCCGATGATGACGACCCCCGCGAGGTGATGGTCGACGAAAGTGGGAAGCTGCGTCGGTTCCGGTGCCCGAACGGTCACCACCCCCGCATCAGAACCCTGCTTTTCCTCACCTCGGGGTGTCCGCATTGTCGTGGGTCGGCGACGGCGAAGAAGTGGCTCGCTGACCTCCTGCCCGAAATCGCCGCCCAGTGGCATCCGACCCGCAACGGCAAATACACCCCACAGAACGTGGTGTGGGACTCGCAGCGCGAGATGTGGTGGCGGGCGGACTGTTGCGGACACGAGTGGCAGACGATGGTGCGGGCCCGCGACGGCGGCAGCAGGCTGCGCTGCCCGGCCTGCCGCACCATCCTCGGCTCCCTGGCCTGGCACGATCCGGGACTGGCCGCGGAATGGAGTCCCACCAACGCGGTCACCGCCTGGCACGTTCGCCCGCACGCGGCACTGGCGTTCGTTCCGGAATGGGTCTGCGCCACCGACCCCGCCCACGTGTGGCGCGCGCCGCTGACCAGGCGGTCGAATGGGGCGGAGTGCCCGGACTGCCGACAAGCCGGCAAATCGCGTGTCGAACTCGAGCACCATGCGGCCGCGGTGGGGGTCTTCGGCAATGCCCGCTCCGGCATCACCATGACCGACGACGCGTACACCACTCGCAAGTCCTGGACGACGGACATCAGCGTCGACCACGAGGGGATCACCGTCGTGATCGAGTACGACGGCGCCTACTGGCATTCCGCGGACGCGAAGGTGCTCGTCGATCAGCGAAAGAGCCGGGATCTGCTCGCGGCCGGGTGTGTGGTGGTGCGGCTACGGGAAGACGATTTGCCGTCGCTGGCGATCGACCATCCCCGCTACCGGGAAGTGCGGGTGCACTCGACCGTGCCGCGCCCCCGCAAGGTCATGGAGGACATCCACGACTGGCTGCGAGGACTACGACTTCGTCGAGCCACTATTCGTGGGTGATGAAGATCTTGCAGCCTGCTTGGTTTGCAGCGTTGGCCAGATCGGTCTGGGCCTTTAAGTCTTTTGTGCCGTTGATTTCGTCAAGCCTGATGTTGCAGTCCGCGTCCTGACCCGCGATACCGGAGTTTCCGCGACCGTACGTACGGAGAACCGCGTCGCCTTCGCCTCCGCTCGGCTGATCGGACGCGTCACCCGGAAGTATCGGCGCTGGTCGAGCGGCGGCGGTGGCGACGCTTGACCCGAGGGTGATCGCCAGAGCTGCAAAACCAACGAAGGCGAAGCGCGCCTTGCTTTTCCGGGCAGCGCTCTGGGGTGAATCTGTGTTGTAAGTCGTGACGTTATGGATCATCGGTGTATCCCCACTGGGCGTGCGAGCGCGATCTGACATCACGAGTGTGCGCCGACGGGTCAAGCTGAAGTAGTCACCCTAGGGTCTGAGTAGACCAACCCTTTTCGATAGCACGCGTGCACCCCTACCGGGGACGTGTCATCACCCCAGGTCGCCGCATACGTTCGGTCAGATATGCGCGTCGGTCGGTGGGGCGGAATCAGCGAATTCCTCACGGCGGGCCCTCGCAGACGCGCGCAGGGGCATGTTCAGGGCGTCGTACACGCGTTTTGTCCGGCCGTCGTGTCAGGTCAGCTGCCGGATGCGGGGAAGCGTGTCGGCGAGTTGCTCGAAGAGGGCCGGCCATCCACGCCGGAGCCAGGTCAGCCGGCCGCGATCGAGGTGGCTGCCGTCTATGAGGTGGGAGAGGCGGTGCTGCTGATCAGGGACACCCAGTTCACGAAGTTTGGCGTAGACGGGGTTCACGGGCAGCTGATGTCGGGCGATGTGCGCCCACACGTCCTCGGTGGTCCAGTTCCAGATCGGCCCGTACGCGGTTGTCCCGTCGGCGCGGGTGATGACGCCGTCCCGGCGGCCACCGCGGGTGTAGAGCATTCGGCGGGCGGCGGACTCGTCGGCCCGCACACCCCACAGCTCACCAGCACCGAGGAGTTCGTGGGCGCGGCGGGCAGGTTCGGTGATCAGAATCTCGTGCAGATCGACGGTCGCACCGGCGGACGCGGTGTGCTCCCACAGACCGGAGTCGGCCAGCACCTGCAGCAGTGGTGGGTCGGTCGGGATCCGGTGCAGGTCCAACCGCCAGGTGTGGGCGAGTTCGGTGAGGTAGCCGTAGGTTTCGGGGTAGTCGAGGCCGGAGTCGAAGAACACCACCGGTACATCCGGTTCGACGCGCCGGGCCAGGTCGAGGACGACGAGGGAGTCCTTGCCGCCAGAGAACGCAACATATCCGTCATGGGCGGCGAGATGAGCCTCGATCCGAGCCGCGATATCCGTAAGGGCGGCCGGGCCGGTCTTCGCCCTGGGCGACCGCAGCCCGCGCAGCAGCGAGAGGTCCAGGCCGGGCTCCGCATTCACCACACTGGGCAGGTTACGGTGCCGGCCATGACCGTTGTCTGTGCAGCCGATGTGGTGTGCGCCGCCTACACGGCCGCCGTCGGGAACCCCACCATGACTGATCCGGCCCGCGCATCGGATGACCGCGCGGCCGGCTGCGCTCGCTGCGGCCGCCACACCGTCGTGATGATTCCGGTCGGGCAGGTCGTATCACGCCGATTCACCGGGTACGAGTCGTGGACGAATCTCGCCGGACGCCGTCTGTGCGAAGTGTGCGTGTGGGTCTACCAACACCGGCCGCTGCGCACCGACGCACACATCGTCACCCGGGATCCGTCGACGCTGCGGGCGGCGAACCCCGCTCTGCTACACCAGGTACTTTCCACCACCATCGGCTCGGACACCGCCGTGATCGTGCCGCTGCGGCCGGGCCGTAAACATCTACTACCTGATGCCCGGTGGGGGCAGGTGACCGTCGACGACACGACCCTGACCTGGACCTCAGCGGATGCGGATCGGCTGCAAGTGCTGCGACGGCTGCGTGCACACGGCTTCTCCGAGACCATGCTCCGCGACGAAACCCCGGCCTACCCCGTGCTGAGCCGTGCCGCCGCCGACCAGTGGCCGCAGGTCTTCGACGACTGGAACCACCTCGCCCCGTGGCGTCAGGCCGCCCCCTGGTTCGAGGTGGGTCTGCGCGCCACCCGGTAGAGGCAGATCCGCAGCTGAGAGGACGATTCCGTGCTTCTCCCAGCAGGTGGTGGAGAAGCACTTCGAGATGCTCTCGGCGCGGTGTGAAGCGAACAGCGAAGCACCGTAGGCACAGCGAATCCCCGCGGTGCCCTCCAAGAGCAATCCTCGAGGAGTTGCAATGATCGACCCCACCTTCATCTGGACCTGCGCCGCCATCACCGCGGCGGTCGAACTGTGCCGCCGGTTCCGGTTGTACCGACGTGCACTCGCCCACCAGCGCAACGCCGCCACACGTAACTGGTACAACAGCGAGTTCGCGCTGCGGAAGGCCTACGCGGATCGGTTCCTCGCTGCGTTGACCGCGGTGGTCCTGTTCGGGATCGTCCTGACCGCCGGGACGGTCTTCCCGGGAATCTGACCGGGCCGCCGTGCGGTGGCCGGCGCGGGGTGATGCAACTCCGCGCCGGCCAGACTCGGCACCACACAGCAGGTGCTCTTTCCCGCCATCAACCGACCAGCGACCGAAGTAGGCCGCCGCTCCGATGACAGCTGGTGACAGCTGTTGACGAGGACCGGGATCGCGTACGAGGGTCAGACCGGCCTTGCTCGACACAACTACTGCACCGGATCTCACGTCCGTGGCGTCTACGAATGTCTCGCCCAGCAGGCAGCATCGTTCGCGCGACGTTCCCGCGGAATAGATACGCGGCCAACACCGACCTATTTCAGGCGCCGGCCGCCTCGGCCTCAGAGTCGTCATCTGTGCTGGGGTCAGCGGAAGGCAGTGCCGTCAGGCGCCGCCACTCCGGCCCGAGTTCGTCGCCGACCCGTAGCGGCATCGCCGGCATCTCGTCTCCGGCCGGGGCCATGTAGACGGTAACCTTCTGGCGGAACACCGGATCGTCCACGACCACCGGCCGCTCAAAGATTTCCTCCGGCATAGCGATCAGGCCCTGGTCGCGTAGCCATTCGATGAAGTGCAGGGTCGCCACAGTCTGCACGATCAGCCGACACACGAGCGGAGCGGCGGCCCGGAACCTTTCGGCTACGCCATGGTCTTCGGTCTCCGCCAACCGCTCGTTGTCGCCATGCACCACGTCGCCGTAGATCCACGCAAACGCCAGAACATTGTCCGCCAATGCGGGAGTCGGCTCCTGCTCGTCGACATGGCCATGCTGTACGGCGTAGGCCAACGTGTTGCGTCCTTGCGGATCGAACTCCGCCCACTCCTCTTTGAGTGAGTCGAAGAATTTTCGGACATCGTCGCGCTCGACGTCACGAAGCATCCACTTCAGGGCTTTCAGCACCTTCTGATGGTGTGCGTCTTCGGTCTGCAGTAGAAGCGGACGGACACGGGCAGCGGCGGATTCGACCACCTCCTCCGGAGGTAGCGATTGGGTCATCCACACTCCGTCGCTAGTCACGTCTAAGTCGAACTGGACGCTCCCGACGCGCTCCAACTTCTCGAAGTCCTGATAGAGCGAGTGAGCCTTGACACGACGAGCCCGAAGAACGAAGGCGGCCAACCTGGACTGGTGCAGCTGCTCAAGTTCAGCCTGGGTCGGTTTCGGCATACGCGCTCCTGTCCGGGTTGGCCACGATGCGGTGGCGCAGGTCCATAATGCGGCATAGGACCTGCGTGGAGGCACCGGCGCCGTGGAGGTACCAGCACGATGCGGATCCCCGGCCAACATGTCGGCCGTCGGCAGTCCACGAAACCATCATCGCGAACGAAAGGCCTCCTACGGCCCGCTACTCAGCTCGAGAAATCCCGCGCAATTCTCTACGCTCGTCAGCAATGAACACGTCGGGGGAACACACGATTTCGGTGACCGACCGCTGGCTCGCCGCGGTGCCGCAGCTACCACCGTTGACCGAACCGGCCGCGCAGGTGGCGGAGCGGTTGGTGCTGTTGCTGCACTACGGAATCGACTGGTCGGAAAAGAACTGGGTGGCCGCCCGCCGCGGCGATTACTGGGACAACCTGCTGCCCACTCGTGTTCGGTTGGCCACCTACAACAGCATCAACCTGCACCAGTGGTGGACCGCCTCGGCCGCCCGGCTCGGTTCGAGCCCGCGCACCGACGAACAACGCTCCGAGCTGGCGATACTGCTCACTAGCGAGGCGCGGCCGGTGCTGCAGGTGATGCGGGATCAGACCTCCGCGCTGACGTTGCGGACCCGGATCGTGGCCGACGCGGTCCGCGCCGCCCGCACCGACCACGGGTTGGCGTCGTGACCGTGTCTCGGGTGTGGGAGATCGAGATGACCGCCCGGTCCCCGATCTCACACCGCGGGGAGCTGATCGGCACGACCGCGATCGGCCGGCGCATGAAGATCATCCAGCCCGACGGGTCGGTGGAGCTGGTCCCGGTCATCTCCGGCAACTCCTTCCGCGGCGTACTCCGCCGGCTGGGGGAGCAGATGCTGCGCGACGTCCTCGACTACGAAGGCAAGTTGCCGCTGGCGGTCGCGCACACCCTCCGCAACGGCGGCGCGATCGTGAAAACCCAGGCGGAACCGATCACCGGCCGCCGCCTGCACCAGCTCCGCGAACTGGTGCCGCAGCTGAGCGTGTTCGGCGGCGCCGTCGGTGCCGCCCCGATCGACGGCTGCCTGCGCGTCGGGCACGTGGTGCCGATCGTCACCGAAGCCACCCCGATCCTGCGCCGGGAGTACCCGGGCCCGCTGCCGTCCCGGTTCGACATCGAAGCGCTTGAGTCCTACTCACACCTCGACGACGTCACCACCGGCCACGCCGGCACCACCGTCGACCCCGATGCCGAGATTGGTGGGTCGGGGTCGCCGGTGATGCGGTACGACGTTGAAACTCTCGCCCCGGGGACCCGGTTCGAGTCCTGGGTGCAGCTGAACCGTGGCTCTGACCTCGACCATGCCTTCGCTGCCGATGTGCTGGCCGAGTTCATCAGGTCGGGCTGGCTGGGTGGGCGCACGGGTATCGGGCACGGCCAGATCGCCACCACACTCGCCTCAGACCCTGATGGTGCGCCGGTGGTCGATTGGCGGGAGATCGTCGCCGCACGCCGCGCTGAGGCCCTGGAAACCCTGCTCTCACTCCCGGCATGACCCTCCAGATCGGTGCGGGGATGGTGCCGCTGGTCGTACGGGCGAAGATGGCCGCGGGTGTCGCGCACGGGGTGCCGTGGGGGATCAGCCTCGACGGCCTCCTCGCCTCCGAGATCCGCGAGAACACCAAGGCCGCCGCGCGGGCGGCCGACACCGACTACGAGCCCTACAGTCCCGACACCGTGCCGGAGGACCTGGACCTGCCGTTGGCCCGCTGCACCGGCGACGGCGCCGACGGGTGGCACTGGGCGGCGACATTCGCCTCGCCGGAGGACGAGGTGCCCGGTCCGCACGTGCAGTACTGGTCCGCCCGCCCGGATCAACAGGCCCTCGACCACATGGCCGCTGACCTGCCGGCGTTGGTATCAGAACGCCAGGGCCGGTACCGCTCGCGGGTGATGCCGCTTCCGCTCACGGTTTGCCGGCACCTGGTGTGGCGGGCCATCGGCGATCCGGCCGCCGTCGTCGAGCTCCTCACCCCGATTGTGTCGATCGGAAAGAAGCGCAGCGCCGGCCACGGCCACGTCCTGTCCTGGGAGATCACCGACGAACCGGATGCCGACCCGTGGGAATTCGCGCACCTGCACCCCGACGGCATCCTCGGCCGCACCGCACCCCCAACCTGCCTGCACGACCACCGTGATGTGCGGACCGGCGGCGAGGGGCAAATGGGGCTGCGGCCGCCGTACATGCATCCAGCCCGCAGATCGCGAGTTCTGCTACCCGAGATCTGATCCGGGCGACGTGCTGGGTGAAGAATCGTCAGCCACGACCCCGGTAGACAGCTGATGGAACACCTTGGCGAGAACCGTGAAGAGTGCGATGGCGTTGAGGATTACGTTGGCCTGGCCGTCGCCGTCGAGGACCGAGATTTTCGCTTGGACCGTTTCGGTATCTCTGCCCTGCAAAGCGGCATCGAACATCTCCGACGCCACAGCCAGATACTCGGGCTCAGGGGCGAAGTCCAGACTCAAATACTCTGCCGGAAGGCTGCTGACGCTCATCTGCGTCCTGCTCGCAGCCATTGCCGGATATTTCTCGTCCAGCCCTGACACGCCGGTTTTCGCGATCAGCTCGGTCAGATATGGGCCCAGACCGAGGCCGAGGATCTCGGACCACTCCTCATCGGTCCCCATGTCCATCAGCGCGAAGTCCTGGAATGGATTATCAAGGCGGCGTCCCAGTTCGTCATTCACGATCTTCGAGATGAACTTTGTAGCTCGGGCCACGGTGAAATCGTCCACGTCCTGCTCGGTGTTGTCCGTCATTTGAGCCTCCTGGTGCTGGTGGTTGTCTACCCGGGATGTATTGGGTTGCTGAGTGCCGCTGGATATTCGTTGGAGCGAAGCTGATTACGTGGGTTGTGCTGCTGCGGATTCGGCCTTCATTTCCCTGCATAGCTCGACCATCGCCAGTGCAGCCCAGAACATCCAATCGAGGAAAGCCTGGCTGTAGTCGCGTAGCTCGGTTTCCTTGTTGTGCCGGATTGCGTAGCGATTCGCGATCAGGAATAAGCTCTCGTTGTCTTTCTCCGCCGGGGTGCCCTTGAGGACCGTGTAGCGATCGGGTTCGAGCACAGCCATGAGCTCTCTGATCGCGGACACCTTGTCTTCCCGTGTGGACTGGCGCGATCGGTACAGCGCGATCGCATGGCTGACCTGATCTGTCAGCCGGGTCGTGGGCTGTTGAGCTGCACGGACCAGCAGCTCGGCGCGGGAGTCGTCTGTGATGGTGACAAGACGGCCCACATCCTCTCCCTCGGTCGCCAGGCGGAAGGGGAGGTTGGTCGTCGCCAGCACTTCGTTCACACGGATTCGGTAGAGCATCTGACCGGTGCGCAATGCGTGGTCCGAGTAGTGGTACCCGCAGTTGCCGTAGTCGTGATAGTGCCGGTTTCGTGGGCGCGCGGCGAGATCGTGGAGGAGTTCGATCAGATCGCAGAACTCGTCGTCGCTCCACCCGTCTGTCTCGGTGTATGTCAAGGGCGGCGGCAGCTGTTCATACAGGTCAACAAGCCGTTCGACCAGGTCGACATCCATCTCGTCGTCCACATCCACGCAACCGCCTGGACGCTCCTCGCCGAAGTAGCCGATGGCTCGCCAGCGCCCGACGAACGTGCTGAACCGAGCCTTGGCATCGGCCCAATCGGGTTCACCAGTTGGCCTATCAGCGGGTGGTGACGAGGAATTCCGACGGGAGAAGTATGGCCGTCGCATATCCGGGGTTCTCAGCTCGTTGGCCCGGCGCACCAGCTCCGACACCACCGGTACGCGGTAGGTGATGGTTTGGATACTCTCGGGCCACGTTCCGACTGTTTCACTCGCCGAGTCGAACACTCCTTTATGCGAGGAGTAGTCAGTCGCCGGCGCACTTCCCACGAATGCTTCTTCGAGAAGGAGCACGTAGTCAGCGCGGAACGATTGGCGCTCCTTGTTGGTCCGCATCATGTCGGTCGCTTCGGCGACGAAGACTTCGCGGGGCCACTTCAAGGCGTACTCAGGGTCGGTCAGGTCCATGGCACTCCATTCACGATATTCCGACCAAGTCTGGCCGAGAGGGTCGACAGTGTTTGCGCTTGGGACCTAGTCGCCGGATCTGAAGCCTCTGAAATCGGCCGCCGGGAGTAAGCCGGAGACGTCACCGCAATCCCGGCCTGCCTGCGCGAGCGCGGCGACGTGCCGACCGGTGGGAGGGAGGATGGCTGCGCCCGCCGTCCATGCACCCCGCGAGCGTAGCTGTGTGACGGTACCTGCAGGGTGTCGACGGCTGATGACAGTTCTTCCGGTCACAGAAATTGACGACGCGCGCTGAGCGGATGTCCGGAGACACTGAGGCAGACTCTCGACCATGGATGAAACCGTGAACTCGTCGATTCTGTATCACTACACAGATGCGGTGGGACTGGCCGGAATTGTGAATCCGTCCTCGTGGCCGGTCAAGTACGAGAGCAACGAGCTGGCGTATGGGACAGCGGCGAAGTTGTGGGCGTCGGATGTCCGGTACATGAATGACTCATCAGAGCTGAAGTTCGGGGCAGAGGTGTTTCGTGAACAGTTCAGGTCGGCCTCCGCCGATCCAGCAGTGAACACGGAGTTGCGTGAAGTATTCGGCAAACTCGCGAGCTGGTTTGATCCCGACAGGTTGTTCGAGTGGGGACTGCGGTGCTTTGCCACCTGCTTATGCGAGAAGGGCAATCTGCTGAGCCAGTGGCGTGGTTATGCCGGAGGCGTCGGCGGATACGCGGTCGGGTTTTCATGGGAATCGATTGCTCTCAATACGTGGGCATTTCATCCAGAGACCACAGCCATGGGGACCGGTACGGTGCCCGCAACTCTTCGACGAGTGGTGTATGGCGAAGACGAAGCGACGAAGGCCGCGATCCAGTTCGTGCAGGGGGTGGTTTCAGGGTCTGGGTTCCTTGTTTCCGGCCCCGACGGGAAGCTCGATATGTTCATGCTCGCGGCGTCGGCCTTTCGAGAAATCGCGGCGGTGAAGGACCCGGCATTCGAGCAGGAACATGAATGGCGTTTGACCACCGAGGGCGACGTGAAGTACCCGGCGAATCTTCGTGCGGGCAGGTCCGGTCTGGTGCCGTACCTGGAGTTGGCGGTGAACCTAGGGGCAAATTCGGATGCGCAGCCCCATCGGACGATCGCGGAGTTGGTGGTGGGCCCGGGCCCGAACCAGTTGGCGCAGGTGGCGGCGGCGCGGGAGCTACTGAGGAATCACGGGCACGATCCTGATGTGGTTGTCCCCTCCGACATTCCTTTTCGAGGATGATTGGCCCGTAGCGGTCACCACGCCTGGCGCTGCCCTCGACGCAATCCGGCACACGGACACAGCGTCACCAAGGGGCCGTGTCCGTACCGATGACTTCCTGCCGCCGCGTCAACGCCGCCACGCGATGACCTTCTCCTTGACGATCAACGGAGCATCGTCTGGGCCCTTGACGTGTTCGTTGATCCAAATCGGCTTGTTCGTCCCCAAGCTGGGAAACCGCTGCTTGCGCCAATGCCCGCGAACCATCCATCGATGTGAGTACTGCACGGTGGTCGCTGCATCGTCGTCGGCGCGTGAGCTCTGTGCTCGACGCAGCGTGACGACGATGGTCGACTTCGGATCTGTGCGAAACCGGCGTGCCGTCTTGCTCTGCTTTCCGGTGGGCTCGATGTCTCCGAGCGCTGCGAGCGGTTGCTGCATCAGTGTCCACAGTGCTCGTGCGTGCCGATTCAGATTGATCGACGACTGATCGAGTGCACCCAGGCGGAGGTCGTTGGTCGAACGGAGGATCGCCCCAGTGGGCAAGAACTCCCCGGCGAGAAGAGGACTGAAGGGTCCGCTGAACTCCAGATCTCCATCGTCCTCGGGCACCCGATACCACTGCATCAGAGTGCCGTCGTCGACCTGTGCCGGCCGGGTCGCGGATTTCGGGACTGTCCGGCGAGCCGGCCGCCAGGCCAGGGCGTTGAGGCGGATGGCGCGGCCGAACTCCTCGGGGATCGGAAACACGAGGGGAACTGCGAAGACGAGGAAGCCGTGCGTTGACGGCGGGTGGTCGATGACGACGTCGTCGTCAGGTATCGACCCCTGCGCGTTGACGAGAATTGCGCACATGTCCTCGGACACCCAGTAAGTCTCAGCCTGGTTCAGACTCACGATCTTATCTGCGGGGCTGTCGGAGAGTCCTTGGGCTGCGTATCCGCTGCCCTGTTTCAGCGCGTACTCGTGTAGCTGTTGGGCCTCGGGGAGCCGCAGGTGTCGGATGACATCGAGCTTCGCATCGAGGGCGACAAGTGGATCGTTCAGCGGACGCACGAGCAGTAATAGTGCCAGAGCTGTAGACCCTGCCCATCCCGTGCCCCGGCACGGGATGGGCAGGTGGCGTTTTAGGGCTCTGGGGTCTTGATTCCGGGACCTTTTTATGGTCGGTGTACGGCTCGAAATCTTTTGTTGTGCAGCGTGTTTCGGGTTGTTTGTGTCGGTGGGGTGGGCTATGTTTTCGGTGTCCCAATTGATGCGGGGCGGAGGGGGCTGACCACCTTTCCGCTCCGGTGAGCCCGGTTGTTGTCCGGGGGTTTGGAGTTGTGATGTCTGTGGACGTTGCAGTTGTCGAGAACGTGACGAGCGGGTCGGGTGTAGCTGCCCCTGCCGGTGGGGTGTTCCCGGCGGATGGGGTGTTCGTCGAGGTGCGTGAGGGTGAGGCGTGGACGGCTGGCTGGCTGGTCGCGGACCGCACCGACGTGGCGGCGTTGTCGGTGAACGGTGTCGCCGAGGACAAGCGTCTGGTGTCGGTGGCGTTGGTGCCGCTCTCGCCCGATGCGCCGGTGTGGCAGGGCCGGGTGCGCCCGGATCAGGTGGTGGTCGCGTCGTTGCAGCGCCCGGTGCCGGTGTGGTGGGAGCGGATCGCCACGTCGTTGGCGGAGGCGATGCGCGATCGCCGGGAGGTGGCGTGGCTGCGTGAGCACCTGCAGGCCAATCAGAAAGCACACGCGGACTGGGTGGAACACATCGCGAAGGACGCGGGCACCTGGGCGGACGAGAACAACCTGTGCAGCGAGTTCGATCGGTTCATGGAGGAGCACGGGCTGCCGCCGCGCAGCCGGGAGTTCACGGTCGAGGCCCTGGTGACGATCACCACGAAGGTGTCCGTGCCGGTGTCAGCCCGGTCCGAGGAGGTCGCCGAGGACGAGGTGGACGGGGAGGTGCTGGCGCGGGCGCTGGGCCGCCGGATCGGTGGATTCCGCCGCTACGACCTGGACCTGCGGGAATACACGGTGACGGAGGTGCAGGCATGAGCAGCACCAGCACGTTGACCGCGCAGGCGGTGCGGATCGGGGTGGACGGGCGTCCCGAGGTGATCGACCTCGGGGCGCGGGAGAGCACCGGGGCGGCGATCCGGTCCGCGATCGGGTGCCGCTGGTTCGACGTGGTGCGGCTGAACCCGGATCTGGACATGTGGGTCGACGACGAGGGCGCAACCCAGGCCGACGCCCAGGTCAATCTGATGGCGACGGCGATTGCGCGCGCCCACGGGGCGATCTGGCAGCCGTTCTGCGGGGCCGTGGTGTTCGCCGCCCACGACGGCAACGGAGCCACGGTGGGCCTGTCTGACGCCCAGAAGGATGCCCTGCTGACCGGTGCGGTGTTCGCGCCCACCGTGAACCACTGACTGAGGAAGGAAACCCCCACGATGACAACGACGACGAACACGAATATCCCCACCCCGGCCGAGGTCTACATGTGTCAGGGCGAGCGCGCCCTCAACCGCGGCACCCACTACATCGAGGAATCGATCTGGGTCTACCTGATGCGCGACTGGGACGGCATCGATCGATGGGTGCTCGACCCGGTGACGGTGGACGGGTGCGGGCTGGACTCCGGCCTCGAGGACGGTGCCCGCAACAGTGAGTGCATGTGCGAGGACAAGGACGAGTGCAACGCGATTCGGGATCGGATGGACCGGGCTGCCCTGCCGTCGGCGGATGATCTGTTGCACTTGTTGGCGGAGTCGCTCGGTTACACGGTGACGAGGGCGGGGCAGTCGTGACGGTGGAGGCCGTAATCGTCCGGGATCCTGATGGGCCGACCAGCGTGTGGGTGTTCGTGGACGGTGAGCCTGTGGAGGTTGCCGAGAGCTGCATCGATGCCGGTGCGGGCTGGGACTGGGACGACTGGACCGAGCACCGGGACGAGTTGCTCGCCGGTGCCTCTCCGGCAGCCCGTGAGCTGCTGCTCACTCTGCTCGACGGTCCGCCCGGCGGGGTCTATGTGGAGGGCCGTGACGATCGGCCCTGGCTGGATCCCGCAGCCTAGTTCGCCTGTCTCCGTGCACGGCCCGCACCCGATCCCGGGGGGTGTGGGCCGTGTGTCGTGTGAGGGCTGTAATGGTGCTGTGACCTGCTGTGACCTGCTGTGATGACATGTCCCCGGTTTGTGATGTGGGGGTGCCGGCGACGTGTCGGGGGTGCCTGGCGCCGGGGTGTCGGCGGCCGCGCGGGTGTCTGTTTCGTCCGGTTTTGGAGTCGGTTTTGAAATATGTTGATTGTCAACGTGTTTCGGTAATCTGTTGCTGAGTAAGTCTTTACGTGTGTTGTGCACAGACGTCAGGTTGTAAGGTTCGGAATCTGTTACTGATCAACATGTTTGAGTATTTCGAGATTTTCGACTGTTTTGGGTTGCGTGGGGGTGGGGTGGTATGCTGTGTGTATGACATGGAGCGGTGCGGGAAGGCGAGTGGGCGGCGGGTCGGGCGCACCCTCGCGCCCCCAGCCTCGTTGGGGTGTGGGGGACCGGATCGAACGGGACGAGCAAAAGCGCAGGTGAGGACCTAATCTCTGAAACTCAGAGGAGCGAAGCGACTCGATCGACGGCAACGGGAATGGACCCACTGC
>NZ_JASHKU010000047.1:0-31866 GCF_030056875.1 Rhodococcus sp. IEGM 1351
TCGGTACCTGCCCACTGTGCCACCACACCTTCCCTACCTAACAAAGTACTACTAGAACTATGACTACCGGAAAGGCGGACACCGCCACCGTCGCGTGAGCGCCGCCCCGTTTCGCTCGGCGGCTCGACCCCGAGCGGCATTCACCGAGAACGCTGATCCCCTCTCCGACTAGATTCTCGTGGTCGAGGCCGTGCGCGATGCATGGCTCACGCACGGGCTGTGCGCACACCCCTCCGATCGCACCACTGCGGAATCGGCTGTCGCGCAGCTGTATCGACAATCAAAATCCCGCGAGCCGGAGTTCGTCTGGGTTCCGTCTCCCTCAGCCGGATCGAGCCTGATCGCCGCCGAGGGCCTGGCGATGCCGATGTCGCTCGAGGGCAACGGAATCCATGGCGCTACCGCCGGTATCGCAACCATGCTGTCGGAATCACGCAAACGTATGGACGCACGCATCAAGCGGAGGATATCCGACTGGCCGAACGAACGCCGGGCGGTCGAGACCGCACGGGTGAAGCCGCCTGCGGATGCCGCCCGCGTCGGCATCAGCCCCGATCGGATCATCCGAGCTACCGTCTGGGATTCGCTGCACACCACGCTTTTCGACGGGGTTGCAGCTGCGATACGGACGCTTCTGCCTCCAGCTGTCCTCGGTGTCACCTGGTACGGACAACAAGAAGCCCACCGAGTCGCCTATTACGACACGTACCGTCGGCTCGGCCTCGCGAAATTCCACTCCCACGACGGGGCGCTACTCGACGCCAACATCGCGTTGACTTGCGCAACCGGATGGTGGTGGGCGTTCGACGGCGTATGTGTCATGGCAGAGCGTCCCACCACCCTTCATTCCGAGCCCATACCGGGTCGTGTGCACAACGAACACCGGCTGCACCACTCGGGTTCCCCGGCGCTCGAATTCCAAGACGGCGATGCAGTGTTCGTTCTGCACGGAACCATCGTCCCGGACTGGGTCGTCCACGACCCGACTGCCGAACGCATCGCGCGCGAACGCAATGTCGAGATTCGCCGATGCGCGATCGAGCGCATCGGGTGGGACACCTACATCGATACGGCCGACCTCGCGCTGGTCGACCACGCCGACGATCCCGGCAATGCCGGTTGCACCCTGCGGCTCTACGCGACCCCGGACGGCTGGGGGCGCACTGGCCGTATCCTGCTCGCGATCAACGGTTCTCCCGAACGCGACGGACGTCGGCGACAATACGGGCTTCACGTGCCCACATGGATCTCATCCGCACTGGACGCCGCGGGCTGGACCTACGGCCTCGGCGGCGCCGACTACGCCCGCCTCGTTCGTCGCACCTGAACAAGACCGAAACCTGACTCCCTGAACTCGAAGGTGACTCGCATGAATGCAACCATGACCTTGTCCGCTCTCACTGCCCTCACCGGCCTCGATGTGTTCGACTATCTCGCCCAGGAAGTGTCCATACCCGTCGTCGACGGTCTGCAGGCACAGGGAGATCTCATCGTGATCCCGTATTCGCTTCTCGCCGACATCGTCTCGTCCGCTCCGTGGACACGGTCGGAGAACGTACCGCTCTCGGGAGTGGAGTTGCTGCGTAGTGCTGCTGGCGGGAACCCACACAGCCTGGTCGCTGACGAAGGGGGCTGCACATGGTCGACGCCCGTCAACGACCCCAGGCGTCTCGCGCTCGGTATCCTCGACAGCCGAGCGACGGCTTACCTCATCCACCCCGAGCACGGAGCCACCGGCATCGCCCCTGGCCGGTATGTCATCGGACGGCAGCGAGAACAAAGCTTCGGGCGGACTTCCGGGAGGGCGCAGTTGGTCGCCGATTAGCGTTCGGGACCTCGTCCGAAGCAATCGGATCAATACCGGTATCGGGAATGCCGCGCGCGGCTGTCGATTACGGACCCCTACGCGTGGACCTCCCGGGCACGGTGGCCGCGGGGGCCGGTGGTGAAAGCGACTGTCTGGTGACCGCTCGCAGTGCCATCGACGGCGGCACGTGCGTCCCGGTACTCGGGTTCTCAGTCCAGGTCGAGTTCGGGTGCGGTGGCCAGGTATTCGATCTGCTCCAATGTCATCGGCACGATGGACCCTCCGATGGGGGTGGTGCTGATGATGACCTGTTGGGTGGAGGGGAGAGTGATCGAGAAGTAGGCGCTGCCGCCGTTGGCGGGGTAGTCCGCGCGGGTGACGGTGGCTCCGTCCGGCGACGTGGTGGTGATGCGATCCGGATTGATCTCGTTCAGGTACTCATCCTGCGGTGACGGCGCGGACCGGCCACTGACGACGGCGATATCCAGGCGCCCCTCTCCGGCGGCCGATGTCACGGTGATCACCTCGCAGACGTTGTCCTTGCCGAAGTCGGTCAATCGAAGTGATCCGATCGGCCGATCCAGGGCGAGGTCGTTGTTGCCCGGCATGGTCGCCCACCGGGCTTCGAGTGCCCGATCGAGACGGGCCACTTTCTCGCGGGTCAGCTCCGGCCCGTTCCCATCGGTGTCTGCGCCGCACGATGGCATCAGCGGCACGGCCGGGATGACCGGCGCCGTCACCGTCAGGGACGGGATGGTGGCGATCGCGGTCAATTCCTCGAGGGTCAACGGGATCTGTCCGCTGTGCCGGGTGCGCGCCTTCGGGTCGGTGTTGTCGGCGTCGCTGGCGGTAGCCACGATCCGGGTGCCATCGGGATGGTAAGCGACGACAGTTCGTTCGAGTGTGCGGACGCCGTTGATCTCGTACCAGGTGTCCAGCGAATCGAGCACCGTGCCGTCCGGGCGGGTGTCGCGTCGATCCAGCGCTCCTGCCACGCACGGCAGGATGGGGCGGTCCCATGCCCGGACATCGACGGTCACGGTACCGACGTGCCCGTCTCGGACCAGCGAGCCGCGGGCGTTGGTCGACCCGCTGAACAGGTCCGCGTCCCCCTCCTGCGGGAAGTTGGAGGGGTCGTAATCGGCGATCGGCTCGAACTGAAGGGACTGGCTTTGACTGGCGAAAGCCAACTCCGTCGAGTTCGGTAGCGCGTCGATGGCGGCCTGCGTCATCGCCGCCGCCTTCGCCATCGAGAACCACGGATACTTCGGATTGTCGTACTCGCCCGACCCGACGGTGGCGAAGTTGACGCGTTCAGGGTCCGAGGGCGGCTCGACTACATCGCACCCCGGAATCTGCGCCGGGTACGGCGCGGCTTCGAAAACGTAGGAGTACTCGCGGTCGGCGGTGGGCTCACCGGTCCCAGGGTCGTTCAGCAGGCCGGCCACCACGGTTCCGGCGGCGATGGTCGAAAGGATGACGACCACGTCGAACCATGTGCTGTCGCGCCATCTCCGGGCACCGTCCTCGACCATGATCGCTCCCTCGGCAAGTCGATGTTCACGGTAACCCAGATCGACCTGTCCCGTATCGAAGTGCGGGAGCTCGGCCCTTCGGTTGCTCGAGTGGTCCGTAGTCTAGTGCAGTGCAGGACAGAGAATTTCACGAGTCCGTACGGTCGCGCGAGCGTTCTGTTCTGGAGAACGCAGGTATCGGTACAAACTGTTGGACCGCTGTTCGGCCGGGTTCTAGCGTTGTCGCAAAGCCGTCCGGTGTGACGTGCAGCACGTGGGACACACTGCGACACGTCGGAAATTTGTGGAGGAGCCCAGCATGCGTTTGCAGAATCGCCTGACCGAGAAATTCGGAATCGAACACCCCATCGTCCTTGCACCGATGGATTACGTCTCCGATTGGAGATTGGCTTCTGCCGTGGCCGAGGCAGGTGGGCTGGGATTGATCGGCGGCGGATACGGCGACGAGTCCTGGTTGCACGATCAGTTCGACCGCGTGACGACCGAGGCGGTCGGCTGTGGCTTCATCACCTGGTCCATGGCGCAGCAGCCCCAACTCCTCGAGAAGGCGATCGGCCACCGTCCGGCGGCCATTTTCCTCTCCTTCAGCGACCCGGCACCGCATGCGCCTGCGATTCGTGCCGCGGGTATCCCGCTGATCTGCCAGGTGCACAATCTCGAACAAGCGCGCCGGGCGGTGGTTGTAGGTGCGAACGTGATCGCTGCTCAAGGGGGAGAGGCGGGCGGTCATGGAACAGGAACCCGATCGACGTTCACCCTGGTGCCGGAGATCGCCGACTTTCTCGCGCGGGAGGCCCCGGAGGTAATGCTGCTGGCAGCCGGTGGAATCGGCGACGGCCGAGGCCTGGCGGCCGCGCTCGCCCTCGGAGCGGACGGTGCCCTCGTCGGGACCAGGTTCTGGGCGGCCGAGGAGGCGGCAATTCCCCGCGCGGCCCAGCACCGTGCCTTACGGGCGAGTGGGGACGACACGATCAGACAGAGCGCCTTCGACATCGTGCGTGAGAAGCCCTGGCCGACTCGATACACGGGCCGAGTCCTGCACAACGACTTCATCCGCCGATGGCACGGCGACGAGTCCGGCCTCCGGGGCGTGCTTCAGGAGAAGCAGGAGCAATTCCGGGCAGCAGTGAAGGCCGAGGACTACGACGTCGCGAATCTGATCGTCGGTGAGGTCGTCGGACAGATCGATCGTGTTGACACCGTCGTGTCGATCATCGATGACATGGTCGACACCGCCGACGCCATCCTGGGCCGCACGTCCCACGACTTGGCGGCGATCGGCTCCTAACGCCCATCGGTGCGACCTCGCCAACCCTCACCCCGCGCGTCCCGGAGAAGGATTCCCCATGACCACCAGCCAGTCCGTTTCACCACCCGCTCTCGCGAGCGGTGTCGCGAAGAGCAGCCTTCGCAAGATCATCACCGCGTCGAGTGTCGGAACGTTGATCGAATGGTACGACTTCTACATCTACGGCAGTCTCGCAGTCGTCTTCTCCGGGATGTTCTTTCCCGAAGGAAACGGAACCGCAGCACTTCTCGTCACGATTGCCGCCTTCGGCACGGGTTTCGTCGTACGCCCCATCGGCGCCATGGTGTTCGGCAGAATGGGGGACCGCGTCGGCCGTAAGAAGACGTTCATGACGACGTTGCTCATCATGGGCGGCGCCACCACGATGCTCGGACTGATGCCCACCTATGACCACATCGGGATTCTGGCGCCGATACTGCTGGTGATGTTGCGGCTGCTGCAGGGTCTCGCGATCGGCGGAGAGTACGGGGGCGCAGTCGTTTACATCGCGGAGAATTCGCCGGCGAGGAAACGCGGAGCCCTCACCAGTGTTCTCCAGACCACCGCGACCGGTGGCCTCCTCCTGTCGATCGGCGTCATCGTGCTCTGCCGGGTCGGCTTGGGCGAGGAGGCATTCAGTGTGTGGGGCTGGCGGATTCCGTTCCTCCTGTCCGCGGTCCTGGTGTTGTTCTCGCTGAAGATCCGCATGAAGATGCACGAATCGCCGGTGTTCGAGGAGATGCGACGGAGCGGAAACCTCTCGCGTTCACCGATCAAGGATGCGGTTGCGCACAAGCCGGCCTTCGCGTTGCTGCTCGTCGTGCTCTTCGGAATCACGGCCGGGCTGGGAGTTGCCTGGTACACCAGCCAGTTCTACACGCTGTACTTCCTGCAGACGATCTTGAAGATCGACTTCCTCACCGCGAATGTCTCGGTCGGAATCGCCCTGGTCATCGCGACACCGTTCTTCGTCGTCTTCGGCAAGATGTCCGACAGGTATGGACGGACTCGGATCATCCTGTGCGGCTTGGTACTTTCGGCAGTCGGCTACCTCCCGCTGTTCCAGTGGGTCCGGGACGCCGCGGTCGAGGACCACCACATCCAGATGATCGTGCCGCTGACGATTCAGGTCATCTTCGTCACCATGGTCTACGGGCCCACCGCGGCATTCCTGTCCGAATTGTTCCCACCACAGATCCGCTACACCGGACTGTCGCTGGCGTACCACATCGGGACCGGCGTGTTCGGTGGCTTCACCCCTCTGGTGGCGCTCTCGCTCAACTCCGCGACCGGGAACGTGCTCGCCGGGCTGATCTACCCCATCGCGGTAACCACGGTCACCGCAGTGGTGTTCGTGCTGACGTTGCGGCGCGGCGTGGACAGCCCGATAGTCCGGAGGGCGTGGAAGCAGATCGATTCCGAGTACTCGTCATGAGACACCCGACCCGGTACGGCGCGATCGCGTTCACTGCTCCGGTGGCCGAGCGGCAGAAGGCGACGGGGAGCATCAACTGGTACGGGCGCATGCGGGCGCAGGAGGACGACCCAGGCCTGCCCGACGAACTGGACACCCGCGTCACTGCCCTGATCCGAGCCACCGATTCGTTCTTCATCGCGACCGTGACACCCTCGGGGTGGCCCTATATCCAACACCGAGGCGGCCCGCCCGGCTTCGTGCACGTGCCGGACCCGACGACGATTGCGCTGGCGGACTACTCGGGAAATCAGCAGTTCGTCACGGTCGGCAACCTCGACGAGAACGACCGAGTGGCTCTCTTCTTCATCGACTACCCCACCCGTACCAGAGTCAAAGTCTACGGTCGAGCGGAGGTCGTCGAGCGTGCCGACGATCCGGATCTCATCGCCCGGCTCCTCACCACACCCGGCGGGTCAGGTAAGGCCGGATGCGATCGCGCGTTCGTCATCCACGTCGAGGCCCTCGACCGGAATTGCACGAAGAACATCCCGCCGAAGTACGGCGAGGCGCGGATGCGGGAGTCGCTCACGTTGGCCCGCAAGGGTCTACAGGAAGAAATCGAACGACTGCGATCCCGCAATGCAGAACTGGAGCGGGAAGTCGCCCGGCTTCGCCGGCACACCGACGACGGTCAGTCGCGTTGACCGACCGTCGCACTGCCGGGTGGCGGAGAGTGCCGGATCGCGGCGTCCCGCAGTACTCGCAGCAGCGGCGTCGCGCGGTTGCGGCGGTACACGAACCTCACGACCGCGGGCGGCGCACCGACCAGCGGGATGAACT
The DNA here is from genome assembly GCF_030056875.1 of Rhodococcus sp. IEGM 1351. NCBI lineage: Bacteria > Bacillati > Actinomycetota > Actinomycetes > Mycobacteriales > Nocardiaceae > Rhodococcus > Rhodococcus sp. IEGM 1351. Next base: position 6,888 of record NZ_JASHKU010000047.1, read on the forward strand.
GGACGTTCCGATGGGTTACCCGCCTGCGGGCCACTTCGGGAACCGTGCCGACACCCCGATCGGCGGCGATCAACTCGAGCCAGTCGTCGAAGTTCGAGCACGTCACCACCGGGCCGTCGTGGTTCGGCCACAGATCTTCGGATGTGGTGCCGCTGAGGGTATTGATGACCAGGGGAAGCGTTCCGAACTCGGCCCAGTCGATCGATTCTCGGGTCGCGAGAGGCGACGCAGTCGAGACCGCCGCAATCCGCTGCTCCTCGAACAGTGGATGTTGTACGAACTCGTCGCCGGGAACATCCCGGCGGACGACGGCGGCGTCCACGGTGGCGTTGTTCAGTGCGGCGATGGGGTCGTCGTAGCGTCGCGGAACGACGGTGGCGCGGGAATTCTTCTCGACGTCGTCGATCACCTGCTGCGCCCACGGATCGGGCAGGAGCCAACTGAAGCCGAGGACGAGGGATCGGTTGGTGTACAGCGCAACCGCGGAATCGAGATCGCCGAGGATGACGCGCACCTTCTCGACGAACCCGGCACCGTCCTCGGTGAGGGCAAGTGCCCGCGAGGTCCGGTCGAACAATCGCACGCCGAGTGAGGTCTCGAGCTGCTGCACCGTTCGGGTGAGCGCCGGCTGGGTGATGTGGAGAGCTTTCGCCGCGGCGGTGAACGAGCCTGCCTCGGCGATCGCAACGGCCGCCCGCAGATGCCGCAGTTCGATGGACATAACTCCCAAGCATAGATCCGGCCGAAGAGGCATTTCCGCTCCGCACTGCGGCGGTGCACGATGAGAAACGGAAAGACCACGCACACATCGACCGAAAGGATCCTGGTGTTCGATCTCGAGGACGGCCTCCGAATTCCCATCATCGGGGCGCCCATGGCAGGAGGACCGAGCACGCCCGAGCTCGTTGCCGCGGTCTCGTCCGCCGGTGGCCTCGGTTTCCTCGCGGCCGGGTACAAGACCCTCGATGCGGTTCGGCGTGAGGTCGACGCGGTCCGCGCGCTGACGAGTGCACCGTTCGGACTCAATCTTTTCGTCCCCGGCCGCCCCCTGGCAGACCGTGCCGCGGTGGAGGCCTATCGGGCGCGACTGCAGCGACTCGCGGAACACTGGCAGGTGTCGCTGCCGGAGGTCGTCGACTTCGACGACGACGCCTTCGACGCCAAGGTCGGCCTCGCGGTCGAGCTTGCCGTTCCCGTGGTGTCGTTCACCTTCGGTCTTCCACCGCGGGACGTCGTCGATCGGTTACACGACGCCGGCAGCGCCGTGGTGGCCACGGTGTCCGATGTCGACGAGGCGTGCTCGGCCGCAGGGGTGGGCGTCGACGCGATCGGTCTACAAGGAGTCGACGCGGGCGGGCACCGGGCGACGCTCGACCCCGGCGCCGAGCCGGACCCACGTTCGACGAGGGAATTGGTCGAGGCGGCCCGCTCGGCAATCGACCTTCCCATCATCGCGGCGGGTGGGATCGCGACCGCAGCAGACGTCGCGGCGGCACTCGCGGCCGGCGCCACCGCCGTCCAGATCGGTACCGCTCTCCTCGACGCCGACGAGGCAGGGACCAAACCCGCGCACCGGGCCGCGTTGCACGACGCCCGCTTCACCGACACCGTCGTCACCCGCGCGTTCTCCGGTCGTCCCGCGCGTGGCCTGGTCAATGACTTCATCACCGACTTCGATGCTCACGCGGTGGCGGCATATCCACAGGTACACCTGCTGACCAGTGGGCTGCGGGCCGCAGCAGGCGCCGCCGGCGACCCGCACGGCCTCGCACTCTGGGCCGGCACCGGCTATCGCAGTGCTCGTTCGGCCCCCGCAGGGGAGATCGTTCGGGACCTGTGGAGTGAAACGCGGTAATTCTCATGGACATCGGCGATCTGAACTTCTTCCTGGCCGTGGCCCGCGCCGGCGGAATCTCCCGGGCATCGAAGGAACTACTGACGGTTCAGTCGAACATCAGCTCACGGATCCGCGCGCTCGAAGACGAACTCGGTGTGGAACTGTTCCGCCGCCATGCCCGTGGGGTGACCCTGACGAACTCCGGCGAACGTCTGCTGCCCTATGCCGAACAGATCACTCAGCTCGTGCGGGAAGTGACGCAGGTCGTCAGCGACGATCACGAGCCGGGTGGACGACTGGCGATCGGCTCCATGGAGACCACCGCCGGGTTGCGGCTCCCCGGGGTGCTGGCCGCCTTCAGCGACGAGTGCCCCCGAGTCGACTTCACCTTGGCGACCGACACCACCGACGCGCTGACCACCCAGGTGATCGAGCATCGACTCGACGGCGCGTTCGTCTGCGGCCCGGTACGGCATCCGGACCTGGTCGCCGAGCAGGTCTTCATCGAGCAACTCGTGCTGGTGAGCGGTGTTCGCGTGGCCGATCTGGACTCCGTAATGACCGATGGCCGGCGGCACAAGGTTCTCGTCCTCCGGGCCGGCTGCGCCTACCGGGCCCGCCTGGAACGGCTCTTCGAGCAGCACGGAGTGCCGAGCCCGGACGTCCTCGAGTTCGGAACTCTCGAGGGCATCCTCGGGTGTGCGGCCGCGGGGATGGGCGTGACCCTGCTGCCGCTGGGCGTGGTGACCACTTCGCCGTTGGCGGCGGCGTTGAAGGTGCATCACCTCGCGCCGGCCGACTCGCGCGCGGAAACCCTGTTCATCCGCCGTAAAGATTCCACCATGACCCCTGCGATGTCGCGTTTCCTGTTCCACACCCACGAGTCCAGCCGCCCGGCTTCCCTGAAATCCGTGGCTCGCTAGAGGGACCTACGCGCCGACCGAATGTTGTTGAAAGAGAACGCATGAACGCAGTAGACAGCGCCGACGAGCTGACCGCATTCCGCACGCCGACATCGCCGTGGATCACGGTCGGCCAGGTCGGGGCCGCATTGGCGGCGAGCATGGGCATCGGACGGTTCGTCTACACGCCTGTTCTCCCTCTGATGGAGGCCCAGGCAGGATTGACACCGTCGGCGGGCGCCGCTCTGGCGACGGCAAACTATCTGGGATACCTCGTCGGCGCGCTGGCCGGAATCGCCCTACCCGGCTTGATGCGCTCGGCGGCAGCCATGCGTGTCTCGATGCTGATCCTGACCACCACGCTGGCGCTCATGCCGGTGACATCGAACGACACCGCCTGGGCCGTACTGCGTTGTGTTGCGGGTGCCACCAGCGCGATGGTCTTCGTCATCGCGGTCAGCGCCATGCACTCCAACCTGAGTGGGCACGCGGCACACCTGTCGGGTTGGGCGTTCGGCGGAATCGGAGCAGGTATTGCCCTGTCCGGGCTCGTCGTCCTCATTTTGCGGTCGGTGAGCACGTGGGGCTCCGTGTGGTGGGCGGCCGCACTGCTGACCCTGATCTGCACCCTCGCGGCGTGGACTCTCACACCGGAACGCGCTCCGACTGCGCCGCCGGCCGAGCGCAGAAGATCGCACAAGCAGGGGCACCGCCGGTTCGGTGCGCTCTTCGTCAGCTATTCCCTCGAGGGCGTCGGGTACATCATCGCCGGCACTTTTCTCGTGGCAGCGATCGACCACACCGCAGGCAGCTTCGCCGGCAGTGGCGCCTGGGTACTCGTCGGGCTGGCGGCGCTACCGTCCGGTCCACTCTGGGCGTTGCTCGGCAGACGATGGTCTCGCCCGATCCTGCTGGTGATCGCACTCGTCATTCAGGCCGCCGGCATCGCGTTGCCCGCGGTGGCAGGCGGCATCTGGCCCGCCCTGGTCTCCGCCTTCCTGTTCGGGGGAACATTCCTCGGCATCAGTCAGATGTCGCTGACGATCGGCGCTCACCTCCAGTTCCCACGCGCGGTCGCGATCCTGACGACCGGATACAGCCTCGGTCAGATCGCGGGCCCGCTCATCGTCACACCACTGCTTTCCGATGGCTATCACCTGGCATTGCTCGTCGCTTCGGGCATCGTTCTGGCGGCAGCACTCGCCGCCGCGGTACTGACCGCCCGGTTTCGTCAGCGAGCCACGGTCGAATGAGGAGTGGTAGTCGAAAAGCAGGTATGCGCACGCGTACTTCGGCCGATGTGGTCACGACGAGTCGCGGCCATGCTGGCTTCACGTCGCCGGCGCCGCGGCACGGTCGAGAGCACACGGAGATCGTCATGGTGAGTCAACACAGAGGTCGAAGATTTCAACCACTTCACGCAATTCGCGCGAGCGTAGGCGGCGCGGCCTGTCTCGCCGGCCTCGTCATCGGCGCCATGGCGCTGACAATTCTCGCGTTCCCGGCACCCGGCGTGCAGGCTGCAACGGTCACGTCCCAGAGCCGGTACAGCGCGGGGGAGTGGACCCACCCCGCATGCCTCCACTCACATCAGGTCTGTCGAAACGAGTCGGAGCCACAGCCATAGGCGAGTGGTCGGATCGTCGAAGTCGATATGGAACTCCTCGGTGCGGCGGGTGATCCGGTACCGAATGGTATTGCCGTGGACATGCACTCGGCCGGCCGCTGTGGACACGTTCGCGTTCGAATCGAAGTACGCACGCAGAGTGATCAGAAAGTCGGTGTGGTGGGTGGCGTCGTACGCCCGGATCGCATCGATGACGTCGAACTTGTCGAGATGCTTGTCGGCTGTGTACTTGCCGATCTCGAGTAGGTTGAGCTCGGTCCAATAGTCTTCGAACACAGCCGCTGCCGGGAGCTGGGGAGTCGGATTGTCTCGCGTGACCGACTGCTGACGCATCAGGTACTGCAATGTGCACACCGCCTCGGTCCGGAATCGAGGTAGCTCCCTGATCTGCTCGGCGATGCCGCCCACCGCGGCGACATGGTCGAGCGGATCGACAGACCGGGTGGACGGCTAGTGACCGTTCGCCGCGAGTGTGAGGTACCCGTCGATATGCTGCACGCATCCTTACTGCACACAGCGAAGAGACGGTGATCGAGTTGTCTGATGCGCAACGTGGCCAACCCGGACAAGCCGCACGCCGTGATGGACGGCCCGATCCTCGACGTCGGCGCGCAACCGTGGACGCGCACATCGTGTTGCCGACCATCGACGGGCAGTCGTTCGCGTCGTTGCGCCGCCGGGCCACGCCGAGGGCGGAGCGGTACGCACTCGGCAAACGCCTGCGCAAGCAGACACCGCGGTCCGCGCTCGGCGAGTGGCGCGCACCGGACGATCGCCCCGATGTGGTGGATCAGATCGGTGTGTCGCACCAGGGTCGGGTGGAATCGCTCATACCGGTCAGGGTCGGGCGGATGGCGGCCTCGCCGTACGGTTTTCTGCGCGGCACCGCGATCGTGATGGCCCAGGACCTCGCCGGGCTGCCGGTGACCGGAATCCAGCCGGTGATCTGCGGGGATGCGCATCTGGGCAACTTCGGGTTCTACGCGTCGCCGGAACGTGACCTGGTGCTGGATCTGAACGACTTCGACGAGGCACATCCCGGCGGCTGGGAATGGGACCTGCGCCGCTTGACTGCGAGCATCTGGGTGGCGGGCCGGCAGAACTCGGCGACCGAGGGGCAGTGCGAGAGTGCGGTGCAGTCCTGCGTCGCCACCTATCGCAAGCATGTGCGCTGGCTCGCGGAACAACCATTGCTGGCGCGCTCGTTCGAGCGACTCGACCTCGACCGGCTGCAGACGACGGCGTCGGACGAGTCGCTGCGCCACGAGATCACCCGCGCCGCGGAGCGGGCTCGGCGCCGCGTCAGCGACCGGGCGCTGCCTCGATTCACCGAGCAGGACGAAACCGGCCGGCGCATCGTGGAGGAGCCGCCGCTGATCACCCGGGTGTCCGAGGCGGAGGCCGAGCAAATCGCCGCCGGGCTCGACGAATACCTCACCACGCTGCCCAGCCACTGGGCACGACTGCTCAGTGGCTACACCGTCGTCGACGTCGCGCACAAAGTGGTCGGCGTGGGCAGCGTCGGACTGCGTGCCTACGTCGTGCTGTGCGAAGGGAGCAGTGCCGACGACGTGGTGTTCCTGCAGCTCAAGCAGGCGCGTCGTTCCGTCGTGGCGCGCTTCGTACACGGCGAGTCCGCCTGGCACGACCACCAGGGCCGGCGCGTTGTCGAGTACCAGCAGGCCCTGCAGACCGTCAGCGATCCGTTGCTTGGCTGGACCACAGTGGAGGGCCGGCAGTACTACGTGCGGCAATTCCGGAACATGAAGGGCGCGATCCCGATCGACCACCTCAGCGCGGCAGCGCTGACCGACTACGCCGGCATCTGCGGGCGCCTGCTCGCGAAGGGCCACGCGCGGACCAGTGGTGCGTCGATGATCGGCGGCTACGTCGGAAAGTCGGACACGCTCGACGTCGCACTGAGCCGGTTCGCGCACGCCTATGCGGATCAGACCGAACGCGACCACGCGACTTTGGTCGACGCGGTCAAGCGGGGGAAGTTGCCGTGTGAGCCGCTGACGTGAATCGGTGTGTATTTGTCGTCCGGTTTCGCGGCGGCCACACTCTGGTCGCCCGCCCCTCGCGGCAGTGTCGCGGCGGACGGGTCAGTCGTCCTACTCCGGCTCGAGCTTGGCGATGCAATGAGGTGATGCCGAGGGAATCGCCGAGTTTTTCCATCCGGCGGGTGGAGACGCGGAACAGGTAGCAGGTGGCCACCACCGAGGTCAGCGCCCTCTCGGCGCGTTTGCGGCGCTGCAGCAACCAGTCCGGGAAGTACGAGCCGGTCCGCAGCTGGGGATGGCGACGTCGAGAGTGCCGGCGCGGGTGGGGGTACCGCACTGCACGTAGCCGGCACCGCACAGGGCGTCGGCCTCGGCGCGCATGAGCGCGTCGATGATCGTGGCCAGCAGGCTCCGCAGCAGGTTTGGACTGGCGTCGGTGAGGCGGTCCGGCAGGAACTGGTGCAGGTCGATGTCGTGGGCAGTGGTCATCTCGTGGTCCTCATCGAGTGACTTTGGTCGGTCTCTCGAAGAGTCACGCGATGGCCGCCTTCATTGGGCTACGACACGCCGGTCAGATTCGGATCCGGTCCGCACACCATCTTCATAGACGCAACCGATAGCGCTCGCTGTTAGGCCCGTCCATCTAGGCATGCATGGAACCCACCACCCGAGACCCCCAAGGCACAAATGATCCCTTGGGGGCCGGAATCCTGCGTCCTTCCTGGTCACGACACGGTACGTGTGTGGGCGCTACGGGCCTCGGCGTGACGATAACCAGAGTGTTGTCGACGATCGTCAGGCAGTGGGCGTGGTGGGGAGCCAGTTGTAGTTCTGCTCGTTCCAGAATCCACACCGGTGGTCCGCTGCGTACTGCTCCGTGCTGACGGTGCGTGTGTTGGTGCCTGAGTCCAGGACCATGATTTTGCCGTCACCGATCGCCGGCCACTCCGGCCGAGTGGGAGCAGTGGGACTGCCGTGCGCGGCGAATCCTGACCAATAGGCCATCATCGTTTGCGACAGTTGCTGCTGTTCCGGAGTGAACCGCGTCGCCAATTCCCCGCCCCACAGGTACGGCAGCTGGGTGGAATGCGCTGCTCCTACGTTGAAATCGGGGAGTTTGGTTTCGCGTGTGGGCGCGTGCTCGTCGTCGAACCTGTAGAAGAAGACTCGTGGCTGGTGGACAGCAATGTCGTTCGCCAGCGTCAGGTATTGGCATCCTCCGAGCCCGTAGAACACACTGCTGTCATTCCATATCGTACTGAGTGCGTAGGCCGCACTGTACGGACTCGGAAACGACGAGTACGGATACTGGTCGGCGACAGCGTGTGCAAGTGGTCCGAATTCTTCTTGCAGTTCCTGCTTGTAACGGTCCTCGGTCATGTCTGCGAAAGGGATTGCCCAGCCTCGGGTTTCATCGCGTGTCTCCCCGATCATGATGGGGACATTGTTGAACGAACCAGACTTGATCGCCGCGTCCGGTGCAATCGGAAGTTCGGGGCCCCCGACGATGGGCAGAGGGCCGGTGAGGATTCCCCCGAAATTCGCGCTCGCTGCGAGAAGTTCTTCGCCTGATGGCGATCGTAGGCACCGGGCCATGTCGCCGGGTTCGGAGCAGCCTGTTGAACCCGCGAACGAGACGGCGTCGGCCTGCGCTTCTTCAGTTGAGTGGCTCGGGCATCCGCCGCTTTGGATGATCGCGCCCTGGAACAGGCCGGTCGCTGTCGGCGAAGCGAGTTGGGCGCACACCGAGTGTCCTCCGGCAGATTGACCCACAATAGTGACTTGACCGGGGTCGCCGCCAAAGCCTGCGATGTTCTCTCGAACCCAGCGCAGCGCTGCTTGCTGATCCAGGAGTCCGAAGTTGCCTGCGGTGCCGTCATCGACTCCATGTAGCTGGAGGAAGCCGAAGGCGCCGAGTCGGTAGTTGATGGTGACAACGACTGTGTTGAACTTTTCCGCGATTTGTGACCCATCTGACTGGCTTCCCGAACCAGTCATGAAGCCACCTCCGTGAATCCAGAACAGGACCGGGAGGGGCCCTCTCGTTCGTTCGGACGGTGTATAGACGTTCAGATACAGACAATCTTCGCCATAAGGCACATCGTTGCTGCCACTGCTCACCGGTTGATAGCACCTCGGGCCGAATTCCGCTGCTGAACGGATGCCGTCCCACGTCGGCGCCGGTGCGGGCGGCTCCCACCGCAGGGTGCCGATGGGTGGGGCCGCATAAGGCATGCCGAGGAACTGGTCCACCTGTCCAGCTGATATCCCCTCCACGTCACCAGTTTTCGTTGTGACGACCAATGAATGACTGTCCGATTCTGCTTGTGAACGTGAAGCTGCATGCTCGGGACCCGCAGCTGTGCTGCAACCTGCGAGGGCCGCCGTCAATGCCAGCACGATAACTGTTTTCGCGAACAGTCGCGTTGTAACGCTCACCTAATCTCCTTGGATTGTCAGATGATTCCCGATCGAACGAAATGAAGGCGTCTGTGGCCACGGGCAAGTAGGGCGGGTTGCTCGGGACGGCCGGTACCAAGCAGTTTCACGGCGGCAGGGTCGACCCCGAGAGTTCGCAGGCGTACAGGAAGGCTTGGAGCCCCGCCAATGGCAGCCAAGTATCTGCAGGTGCGGCATCCGCCGCATCAAGACCGTCCCGGTAGCCGGACCCGAAAGGCTGACCTGCATGGATGTGGGAGATCGGCGAAAGACAGATAGGGCGTTGACTACCGCACGCCAGCCTCCTGGCGGTACATCCCCGTTTCTCAGCCGTCGCGAGTCGGAGAGTTCATTCGATTCGGCGGAATGCTTCGCGTGCGGTCCTCGTTGGGTCTTGCGGGTTCGCCTACCGGACCGCTGGGGGTGTGCCGGGGCGCGAGCGCACTGATACTCGAATTCTCAGTTCCAGTCGACCGACCCATGGAGTACAGATGACGCCTTCCTTCCCTCCGCTCGCCGCATCGGTCCATGCCGCTGTGGCCGACGCCGTGGCGGTCGTGCGCATCGAGCGACCGCCGGCCAACGCCTTCGATCCTGCGCTGATCGCGGAATTGCTCGACACCCTGAAGCCGCTGGCGGCGAACACCGACGTGCGGTGCATCGTGCTGCGCGGAACGGGACGCTTCTTCGTGGCCGGCGCCGACATCCGAGTGATGCGCGAACTGTCGGAGGAGACGCAGCACGCGATGCGGCCCTGGATCGAGGTGCAGCAGGTCCTCGAGACCGCTCCGAAACCCGTGCTGGCAGCCCTCAACGGGCATGCACTCGGCGGCGGAGCGGAGTTGTCACTGGCCTGTGACGTGCGGGTGATGGCGGCGTCGGCGTCGATCGGGTTCCCGGAAATCGGTCTCGGACTGTTTCCCGGGGCCGGCGGCAGTCAGCGCTTGCCCCGCTTGCTCGGCGCTCATCGAGCGAAGCTCCTCATGATGGAGGGTCGGCGCCTGTCCGCCGACGAGGCCCGCCGGATCGGCTTGGTGGACGAGGTGGTAGCGGACGACGAATTCGACGCGCGGATAGACCGTCTCGCCGCCGAGTGGGCGGCGAGACCGACGGCCGCAATCGGCCTCCTCAAGCGAGTCGTCGAAGCAGGACGGACACTCCCACTCGATCAGGCACTGGACGCGGAGTTTGCCGGTGTCCTCGATCTCATTCGCACGGCCGACGCCGCCGAAGGGCTACAAGCCTTCCTCGACAAGCGTCCGCCGCATTTCACTGGCCGCTGACCCGGCTCGCCACCTCACCCGAAGGATTCTCATGACACACTCGATCGGACGGCGCGCGTTGCTCGCCGTCGCGGCACTGGCGGCTCTCACCGTCGCCTCGACGTCCTGTACCCGGCCCGCGACCGAAGCAGCGCAGGGGAGCGGGTTGATCCGCATCTCCGTGGGTGTCGACCCGTCGTATGCGCCGATTTTCCTCGCCGATGCCGAGGGCATGTTCGAGGACGCCGGACTGGACGTTCAGGTGATGCAGACAGAAGGGGGAGCAGCCGGCGCGCAGAACGTTGTGGCAGGGACTTCGGAATTGTCCGGGAACGCCGACTCCACGGCGCTCACCGTCATGGCCGCGAATCCGTCGCTGCGCGCGCTCGGCGCGTTCGAAGATTCCGACCGCTACTTCCAGGTGGCCCTCCGCGAGGGTGTGGAGCCCAAGGACATCGAGACGATGGGTGTGTTCCCCGGTATCGGGCTCTACTTCACCGACTTGTATCTGCGGAGCCTCGGTCGAGACCCGGCGTCGGTCAAGCTCGTGAACACCAGTCCGCCCGAGCAACCGGCGCTGCTCGCCCGCGGTGACATCGACGGATTCCTGTCGTTCGATCCGTGGGTCGAGCAGGCCGTGGAGACAGGCGGTCGTGTCGTCGCGACGACCGGTGACTTCGGAGCCAGGTATTCACAATGGATCCTGGCGTCCGATTCCTGGTTGTCGGCGAACGAGGACGTCGCCGCCCGGGTGTTCGACGTGATCGCCGAGGCCGCTGCAATCACCGATGCCGACCCGGAGCGGGCCGCCAAGGCGATCTCCGACTCGATCCAGATGGATCCGGCCGAGGCCCGTCGGACCGTCTCCCAGATCGATTTCGGGGTGCGCGACTTCACGGACGACGACGTGGCACGAGCGAATCAACTGGTCACCTTCTTCCGAGGCCAGGGCAAGATCACAGGAGAAGTCGATACCTCGCGCGTTCTGCTCCGTGGGTGGGTCACAGACCACCTGAACCAACCCCCGGCCTGACGCTCGGCGACGACGCGTCCGTCCGGTTCGGTCAGCAGAACAGATCGATTCACTGGTACGGGAATGCGACGTAGGTTCGGTTCCAGTGAACGGGCGGACGCCCGCTGGGAACTATGAAACGGAGTCCTTCTGGTGGAAAGCGCAATTCGCGTGGTGGAGTTGTCCAGCCCGCTGAGCCGATTCGCCGGCCGCATCCTGGTCGGACTGGGATACGAGGTTGTCCTGGTCGAACCGCCGGAGGGTGATCCGACGCGACGGGAACTGGACGGCCACACATTTACGCACTGGCACGCCGGAAAGAAATCCGTCGCCATCGACGTCGAGACAGCCGTGGGCCGTGCGGAACTGGCGCGCCTGGTGGCCGGGGCGGACGTATATCTCGATGGCAGCGCCGTCGGCGACGAGCCGATCGAGCCGGCACCGGGATCGGTCGTTCACGTACGGGTCACACCCTTCGGCGTCGACGGTCCGCGCCGCCAGTGGTGCGCCACCGATCTGACGCTCGCGGCCCTCGGTGGAATGCTCGCCCAGGTTGGTGAAGCCGACGGGCCCCCGCTGTCGCTACCTCAGGGGCAAGCCGAACAACTGGCAGGGGTGAACGCCGCGGTCGCGGTGTTGCTCGGCCTCCAGGCGCGGCGTCGGGGCCCGGTCCCCCTGATCGACGTCTCCGCACAGGAATGCGTGGCGGCAGGCCTCGAGGCCGGCGCCCTGGCCTATCTCCACGAGGATCGCGTCCCGGACCGACCCGGTCGGGTGCACCCGTTGGTACCGCACGGCCTGTTCCGGGCCGCTGACGGTTATGTCGGTGGCGGGCTCGGCGGAAGTCCCCGGATGTGGGACGCGCTGGTCTCCTGGCTGGTCGAAGAGGGTGCCCAGGAGGATCTGGACGACCCGAGATGGGCTGACCCCGTCGAGCGGAAAGAGCAGCAGGACCACATCTTTGCCGTGCTGCAGCGTTTCCTCGACAAGTGGCCGAAGGAGGACTTCGCGCGGGCAGCGCAGCAACGCAAGCTGCCGTGGTCGGCCGTCGTCCGACCGGATGAACTGTTGTCGAACCCCCAACTCCAGGCCCGCGACTTCTTCGTCGACGTCGACGAGCCCGGGTCCACCGTTCGAGATCTGGGCTTCTCCTTCCCCTTCCCGGAAGGAGGGAGGACCCGGGCCCTGCCGGTTTCCCCGATCGGTGCGCACCAGGTTCTCCTCGACGAGCCGGAACCCGAAGTCCTCGAACCGACCGTGACCGCATCCGGGCCGGACCTGCTGCCCCTGTCGGGCGTCCGCGTCCTGGACCTCACCTGGGTTCTCGCCGGTCCCTACTGCACTCAGATCTTGGCGGACCACGGCGCCGACGTCATCAAGGTCGAGTCGTCGGGCCGACCCGACCCGACACGGTTCGCGCCGTTCATGCACCTGTCCCGCGGACCACACGACGACCCGAACACCAGCGGGTACTTCAACGACGTCAACAGGAACAAGCGCAGCATCACTCTGGACACGCGTTCCGAGGCAGGACTGGCCGTGCTCGCCGACCTCGTGGCGCAGTCCGACGTGGTGGTCGAGAACTTCAGTTCGTCGGTAATGGAGAAGATGGGCTTCGGATACGAGCGGCTCCGCTCCTTACGTCCGGACGTCGTGTATGTCTCCATGTCGGGGACCGGTCACACCGGACCGCGACGCGACTGGGTCACCTATGCGGACATCGTCTCCGCGGCCACCGGACTGACCGCTCTCACCGGGTGGAGCGCCGACGACGTCGTCGGAGTGATTTACGGTCATGGCGACATCGTCGCAGGATTACACGGCGCCGCAGCGGTTCTCGCCGCCCTCGAGCACAGAGATCGCACCGGCCGCGGTCAGCACATCGATCTCTCCCAGCTGGAGGCGATGGCGTCACACATGGGCACCAGTGTCGTGCAGGCGACGGGTGCCGGACAGCTTCCTGTTCCGCTCGGCAATGCTCATCCCGACATGTCACCGCACGGCGTCTTCCGCTGCCTCGGACCCGACCGCTGGTGCGCGGTCACCGTTCGTGACGACGCGGACTGGACCAGGTTGTGCGCGGTGATCGACCGCCCGCAATGGGCCACGGACGAGCGTTTCCGCACGCCCGAGGCGCGACGGGCGCACGAGTCCGACATCGCGGCGGCGATCACGGCATGGACGTCGCCGCGGCCTGCCGATCTCGTCACCGAGCAACTCCAGCAGGCGGGCGTCCCCGCCGGGACCGTGCAGAACGGGCGGGACCTCGTCGAAGCCGATCCGCATCTGCGTGCCCGCGGTTACTACGTGCCCGCCGTCCATCCCCGTGCGGGAGCCTTTCTCCACCAGGGCGCTCCGATCCGGGTCGGGAAAGCCGTCACGATCCGGCAACCGGCGCCGGTGCTGGGCGCGGACACCGATGCCGTGCTCCGCGAGGTCACCGGCTACTCCGCGGAGACCGTTGCGCGGCTGCGAGCCGGCTCGGTCCTCACCTGAGCCGGTCACTTCGATCAGACTTTTCCACTCGACAGCACTCCCGAAGGACAGAACATGCGTGCAGCCCGCTTTCACACATTCGGACACGACCCGATCATCGACGACGTCGAGGTGCCGACCCGGAAACCCGGACAGACCCTCGTCCGGATCGACGCGGCGGCGCTGGGGCACCTCGACCTCACCGTCGGCAGCGGGAACTTCGACATCAAGCCGGCCCTGCCACACGTCGGAGGCACCGACGGGGCCGGCACCGTGATCGAATCGGACATCTTCGACGCCAGTACCCGGGTGCTGGTCCGGGGCGGCGGAGTCGGCCTATTCAAGCCCGGATGCTGGGCCGAGTACCTCGTGGCCGCCGACAAGGTTTTCACTCCGTTCGATTCAGCCCTCGAACCGGCCATCGCGGCCACGTTCTTTCTCCCGAGCACAACCGGTTTCGTCGCGGTGCACGACATCGCCCGCGTCACCGCGGGTGAGCGGGTCCTCGTAGCCGGAGCAGCCGGCGCGGTCGGGTCCATGGCTGCGCAGTTCGCGCTCCTCGCGGGCGCCGACGTGATCGGTGTGGTGCCGCGAGCCGACCAGGTCCCGCTCGTGCCCAATGGTGTCCGACCGGTCGTCGGCCGTGGGCGTGAACTGGCCGACACCCTGGGACCCGATCCGGTGGCGGATGTGCTCGTCGATACCCTCGGTGGCGACTCGCTGCCGTACCTGCTCGAGCGCGTCGTACCGGGCGGGCGGGCCGCGCTGATCGGCTACACGCTGGGGACCGAACTCACGATCGATTTGCCGAACTGGCTGCTCAAAGATGTACAGATGCTGCCGGTCAACATGATTCGCAAGAGTGCGCGACAGGCGGAACTCGCAGCCGACCTCATTCGGCGCCTCGTCGACGGCGAGATCGGCATGGCGGTTCAGGAGTTTCCGCTCGACGACATCGCGTTTGCTCTGCAGATGATGCGTGAAGGGAAGGTCGCCGGCCGCGCGGTCGTCGTACCGTGACCGTCCGCCATCGCACGTTCGCCGAAAGAAGGTGACACCAGTGACGCCCGAATCGGATTCTCTGCTCCTCCCGGCGGCGATGACGATTCCGTCCCTGCTCGTCCAGCGTGCCACCGAGCGGGGCGATCATCTCGCCGTCCGGGCCGGGGACGTGGAGGTGTCCTATCGCGAACTCGTCCAGCGAGCCGCAACGACGGCCGAGGCGCTGTCCCGACATGGGATCGGTCGGGGTGACGCGGTGGCCGCGATGTGCGCCAACCGCATCGAGATGATCGACCTGCTGCTCGGCTGTAGTTGGCTCGGAGCGGTCATGGTGCCGTTGAACACAGCATTGCGTGGCGCCGCCCTCCACAGCGTGCTCGAGCAGTCCGGGGCGCGTCACCTGTTGATCGAGCCCACCTTTCTCTCGCGGCTCCAGCAGACACGATTCACCGGTGAATCCTGGATACTCGGCACCTCGTCCGTTCCCGGGCCGGACGACAGCCGAATCCCCGGACGAGCGGCCGACCCCGCGGTAACCGCGCTCGATACGGCGGCGATATTGTTCACGTCCGGGACTACGGGACACCCGAAAGGGGTCCGCTGCCCGCATGCTCAATCACTGTGGTGGGGGACAGGAGTGGGAGCCTCCCTGGGCTTGGGACCCGACGACGTTCTGTACAACGGCCTTCCTCTGTTCCACACGAATGCGCTCAACACACTGTTCCAGGCGCTGGTTGCGGGAGGAACATTCGTGCTCGGCGAACATTTCTCGGTGCGGCGGTACTGGGCGCAGGTGGCCGACAGCGACGCCACGGTGATCTACCTGCTCGGTGCGATGGTCGCGATGCTCACCGGCCGGGAACCCGGCACGGACGACAAGAAGCACCGCGCCACCCGTGCCCTGGCGCCGGCGACTCCGGCCCGCCTGTGGACTCCCTTTCGTGAGCGTTTCGGCGTCGAACTCGTCGACGGCTACGGCACCACCGAGACGAACCTCGTCCTCGGAACTGTGCCCGGCGATCGCCGACCCGGCTGTCTCGGAACGGTGCGCGACGGCTACGACGCGAAGGTCGTCGACGACGCCGGCGCCACCGTCGCGGACGGCGTTCCCGGCGAACTTGTCGTCCGCACAGACCTTCCCGGAGGATTTGCCACGGGATACCTGTCCGAGCCTCCCCGCGTAGCGGACGACTGGATCTACACCGGTGACCGGGTAGTCCGGGAACCCGACGGTTGGTATCGATTCGTCGATCGCGTCCGCGACGTCATCCGACGGCGCGGCGAGAACATCTCCTCGGCCGAGGTCGAGGAGGCCTTGGCCCGGCATCCAGCGGTCGCGCAGGTCGCGGTCTTCCCCGTGCCGTCGGAACTCGCCGAGGACGAAGTGATGGCAGCGGTGGTCCTCCGGGAAGGAATGCAGGCGGACCCCGATGTCTTACGTCACCATGCGGCGCCTCAGCTGGCGTACTTCGCTCTGCCGCGGTTCATCGATGTCGTCAGTGAACTTCCGTTGACGGAGACCGGCAAGGTCCGCAAGGAGGTACTCCGGGCGCGTGGGGTCGGCAGCGGCACCTGGGATGCCGACGCCGTCTCGTCCCGGTGACCCGGCAGCCGCCTCGAACCACCGGCTACCGGCCGCACCCGTTGAACGAGCACATCGCAGGTGTGCACGCCTCGGCGCCGGCGAAGTCGGTCGCCGAGTATGCGCAGCGCATCGCGTGAAGTGCTCGGGAGATCCCGATGCCCGCGGTTCGTAGGGCGCCGGCAACCCGGCTGACGTTGAGCCGCGCCGTCGGACCTGTTACCGACAGGGCACCCGCGAGGGTGCGGGGTCCGCTGAACACCGGCACCGCAACACTCATGTAGCCGATGCGGGTCTCTTCGACTTCGACTGCGAGTTGCTCGTTGCGCATACGGTCGAGTTGCTGGCGCAGGACGGCGACCGACATCGTGGTGCGGGCGGTGAGGGCGGTGAATCCTTGCTCGATCACCTCGTCGAACACCGACTGTGGCGAGAACGCCAGGATCATCTTCCCGGTCGCGGTGCAGTACAGCGGCAACCGGCCCGCCACCCGCGACTGCTGCTGCAATCCGCGGTGACCGACGATCTTCTCGATATAGAGCACGTCGATACCGTCCCGAACCGCGAAATGCACCGTCTCCTGCGTCGCGAGGAGCAGATCTTCCATATAAGGCAGCGCGGCGTCACGCAGGATGCGCTGCCGGGGGACGAGCTGTCCGAGTTCGAACAGCCGCAGGCCCAAACGGTACTTCGTGCCCGCCCGCTCGAGGAGTCCCCATTCGACGAGTTCGCCGGCCAGCCGGTGCACGGACGCCTTCGCGACACCACTTCGACGTGCGAGTTCGGTGAGCGAGAGGTCGCTGTGCTCGCTCCCGAACGCGTCGAGAATGAGCCGCGCCTTGCCGAGAACGGACGACATGTCCTGTCCGGCAACACGGTGCGCCGACGGGATTGGTACGACCGGGCCGAGGCCGACCGAATGCTGCGCCTCTGTAGTCACTGCTGCCTCCTGGCGATTGGCGGGGCATTCGTCCCGATCACAGCCACGCTAGGGCTGGACGATGGCGAATCGCACGCCACAGGGTCCGGTCACCGGACCCGTCTCGAATTTTCGGGCACGGCCCGCACGTCCGGTGAGTTCAGAAAGGACCGGACCGCAGCAGCCACCCGCGGTGCCTCGCGCTCGATCAACGCAACGGTCCCGTCCTCGATCACCTCTTCGCGTACGACCCGCGCCCCGGTGAGCTGTTTCCTCAACGTCGGTAGGTGGGGCATCGAGAACGGGTCTGCACCGGCGGCGAGCAGCAGCACCGGCGTCGTGACCGCTCCGATGCGGTCCGCCACCTGGTAACGAGCGCAGGCACGGTGTCCCTCGGCGGGATCGACACCGTGCGCGAGGGCGTCGCGCAGGAAGCGGTCGAGCAAATCCGTCGCCGGGTCCGGGTAATACGGTCGTCTCAGGTTCCACAGGGTCTGCAGGTGGCTGCCGTCAGGCTTGCGGACGGCGCGGTCCACGCTTCCCGAACCCGATTCGTTGTTGCTCTCCGTCCATGGGCAGGAGGACAGCACCACGGCTTCGACTCGCCCGGGGCGGCCGGCAGCCATCTCCATCGCGACCGCGGCGCCGGTGTGATGCCCGAGGACCGCCACCGGTCCGGCGTTCACGGCGTCGAGGAATTCCCAGGCGGCGTCGGCGAACGCCTCGATCGTCTGCGGCGGAGCGAGTGACGCACTCGCTCCGAATCCCACCATGTCCAGGGCGAGAACCCGGAACTCGTCCGCCAGGAGCGGGATCAACTCGCGGAACTCGTCCCAGGACCGCGGGGTCTGATGCAGCAGGAGGAGCGGCAGGCCACTGCCCGATTCCGCATAGTGCAGTTGCCCGAACCTCGTGTCGGCGTATCCGAACCGGATCGCCATCAGTAGGCCGTGACCATCGGGGTGTCCACGCCGATGACGTCGATCTTCGCGGCGCCGCCCGGATTGCCCACCGGCTCCGCCCGGGTCGGCAGGACCTCGAGGAAGAAACGCTTCGCGTCCTCCTTGAAGTCGGGGTCTGCCTTCCGATCCACCGTGATCGCCTCGACCGGGCAGGCGAGTTCGCAGGCGCCGCAGTCGATGCACTCGTTCGGATTGATGTAGAGCTTGCGCCCGCCCTCGTAAATGCAGTCGACCGGGCACTCCTCCATGCAGGAGCGATCCATGTAGTCGATACATGCGTCGCCTATGACGAATGCCATTGTCAGCTCTCCTTTTCCGTGGAATGGCCCGGGAAGATCTCAGCGTCCGGATCGAGGACGGCAGCGGCGTTGTTGACTGCGGTTGCCGCCTCACCGAATCCGACGGCGATGAGACGAACCTTCCCCGGGTAGTCGGTGATGTCGCCGGCCGCATACACGCGCGGCACGGTGGTCTCCATTCGGGTGTTGACGACGATGTGGCGCGAATCGATCTCGAGTCCCCACTCGATCATCGGTCCGAGGTCGGCGGTGAACCCGAGAGCGGCGATGACGGATTGCGCCGGCAACGTGGTGGTGGTCTCGTCGAGTTTGTGGGCGACGTCCACCTCCGTGACCCATCCGTTGCCGCGGACCGCGACAATGTCCGCATTGACCAGCATGCGCACAGTGCTCTCGCGGACCTTCGTCACCGTCGCCGCGTGAGCACGGAACTTGTCGCGACGATGCACCAGGGTTACCGACGACGCGATCGGCTCGAGATGGGCCGCCCAGTCGAAGGCGCTGTCGCCGCCGCCCACGATTACCACGTCCTTACCGGTGTGCGCGGAAAGGTCGGGCACGAAGTAGCTGAGACCGCGGTCGACGAAATCGAGCCCCTTCACGAGAGGGCGCGGCGTGAATGTCCCGATCCCGCCGGTGATCACGACCGCACCGGCGGTGACGGTGCGACCTTTGCTCGTCCCGATCACGACTCGTCCGTCTTCGGCGTGATTCAGTGTCCGGGCCTGCTCGCCGAGCAGATACGCCGGATCGAACGGCGCGGCTTGAGCGAGCAATCCGTTCACGAGATCTCGCCCCTTCACGGACGGGAAGCCCGCGATGTCGAGGATCGCCTTCTCCGGGTACATCGCGCTCACCTGGCCACCGGGCTCGGAAAGAGCGTCGAGAACGGCGACCCGGAGTCCGCGGAAGCCGGCGTAGTACGCACCGTAGAGACCGGCCGGGCCGGCACCGATAATGAGAATGTCGACGTCGAGGTCCGTGCCGGTCGACGCGTTGAGCGAAGCGTTCATGCCGGCAACGTTAATCATGTTGCCGCGCCGGATAAATGAAACCGGTCCGGTCAGCAGACTGTGTTCATTCCTGCCGCTGACACGAACGGACACGAACACGGAAAGGCGGGTCCACCGGCGAAGGAGAAATGCCGGTGGACCCGCCTGTAGCTCTGCTCTGTCTGTGCCGGAGTCGTCCGACGCCTCGTTACCCGGTGCTCTGTGCACGGGGTAACGGTGCGAGGACTACTACTTGACGCCGTACCGCGTCAGGTACCGGCCCGACAACACCCTCAGGACACGGTCGAACAGAAAGCCCATGATCCCGAGCACAATGATGCCCACAAACGTCCAGTCGATGCGCCCGTAGTTCCGGGCCTGCCAGATCATCGAACCGATGCCGTGGTCGGCTGCCACGATCTCGGCGGAGACGATGGTCAGGAAGCTGTTGCCCATCGCGAGACGGGCGCCGGTGACGATGCCCGGCACCGACGACGGCAGCACCACCGTCTTCATGATCTGCAGTTTGCCGGCTCCCAGGTTGGCGGCAGCCTGCAGTTTGTTCTCGCTGATCGCGACGGTCGCGGCGATCGTGCTCACGGTGACGATGAACACCGAGGTGTAGAAGATCAGCACTATCTTGGACGTCTCACCGATGCCGAACCACACCACCGCCAATGTCACGAACGCGATCGGGGGGATGAAACGGAAGAATTCGATATACGGGTCGAGCAGTTGACGCACGAGGTTGACGCGGCCCATGAGAATGCCGACGGGGGCGCCGATCACTACGCCGAGACTCCACCCGACCAGAATGCGCTGGGCCGACGCCCAGATCGATGTCCAGAGGACACCGCTTTCCGCCAGTTCCCTTGCTGCTGTGACGACTTGAGCGGGAGAGGCGATGGTCGTCGGGCCGTACCACCAGGCGAGGAATGACCACACCCCTAGACCGATGACCGCGGAAGCGACCCACAACGCCGCCGTGCGCAGGGCGGCCCCACCTGCGCTCGAGCGTCTCGTTCGGGCCGGTTGCGCTCGTTCGCTGCGGGTGGGGACGGTGTTCTGTACCGCTGCGGTCATAGCTGGTCCTCCTCGATGCCCTGATTGCGGAGCGAGGCCACGACCTCGGCGCGGATGTCGTCACGCAACTTCTCGTACATGTCGATCACGTCGGGGTGCGCCCTGTCCCGTGGGCGCTGTGCGTGCACCTCGTAGATGCTCTTGATTCGCGCCTTGGGTCCGGCTGACATCACCACCACACGGTCGGCGAGCGTCAAGGCCTCGTCGATGTCATGTGTGACGAACACGACGGTGCACCCGGTGTGCCGCCAGATTCTGTCGAGCTCGACCTGCAGGACCTGCCGGGTCTGAGCGTCGAGTGCGCCGAAGGGTTCATCCATCAACACCAGCGACGGTTGGTTGGCCAGCACTCGCGCGATCTGAACCCGTTGCCGCATACCGCCCGACAGCTGTGCCGGAAACTTCTTCCCCGCGTGTGGGAGCCCGACCATCGCGAGGTACTCGGCGGCGATGCGCGCCTGGTCGGCCTTGTTGGCTCCGTGCATCCTGGGTCCGTAGGCGACGTTCTGGGTCACGGTCATCCACTCGAACAGGGCCTCGGAACTTTGGAAGACCATGCCGGCGTGCGGGTTGCTGCCGTTCACCTCGTCGCCATTGCAGGTGATCTCGCCGGCGCGGGGCTCGATGAAGCCGGCCATCGCGGACAACAGTGTCGACTTGCCGCACCCCGACGGGCCGAGCAGACATACGAACTCGCCTGGTCGCACCTCGAGGTCGATTCCCGACACGATCTCGGCGGCTCCGAAACTGATGCCCAGATCGCGGACCTCGACGGGGACGCCGGTGACGGTTCTGCCCGAAGTGGGCACGGCGGCCGGGCCGCCCGATGCAACGGCGGTCGTGCCGCCGCTGGGGACCGCGGTTGTGCCGCGTGTGGGGACGGTCATTTCTTTTCCTCCTGGTACCAATCGAGCAGCATGGCCGAGGCCAGATCCGGCTGCTCGGAGAGAACGCCGATCTTCTCGTAGAAGTCGACGATCGACTGTGCGGACTCGATGCTCTTGTCGGTCAGGTTCTCGACGCCGAAGTCGATCTCGTCGACCGCGGTGACGGTCTGATCGTCGGCGACGTTGACGGCTTTCCTGGTCGCGGTGGCGGCGGTTCGAGGATCGGACTCCACCCGCGCGGTGGCCTCGACGAGCACCCGGGCAACCGCACGGGCGGTGCCCTCGTTCTTGTCGAGCCAGGGCTCGGTCGTGATCGCCCAGTGGTGGTAGAACCAGTCGAAGTCACCGGTGACGGCAGCGACGTGCCCGCTGCCCTGCGCGAGCGCGGTGGCGGGCCACGGTTCCCACAGGACGTATCCGTCGATGTCACCCCGGTCGAGGAGCGCCGGCATGTCCGTGGGGGTGGCGGAGACCATCTCGACCGAGCCGGCAGGAACTCCGTTGGCCTGGAGGTATCTGTCGGTCGAGATCTGGCTCAGCCCCGGGACGATGCCCATCTTGCGGATGTCAGCGGCCGCGTCGACCCCGTTACGCAACACCACCTTGAGGTAGTCGCCGGACACCTCGTACGAGTACAGCGCCCGCAGGGACGGATTCTGGCGTAGCTGCGCGATCGTCGTGGTGTCCGAACTGCCGGCCAGCTGGACCTGGCCGGTCGCGAGCGCGTCGACGGCTTCGCCACCCCGGCCGAACTGGACCAGCTCGACGTCGAGGCCGGCATCGGCGAACATGCCCTCCTGGTCGGCGACGAAGAAGGGCGCGTACGACGCGTCGATGCCCACGGCGATCCGGAGCGGACCGCCGGCGGAATCGGCGGCGGTCTGCGTGGCGGGGCGGCTGCACGCCCCGGTCGAGACCGTGAGAACCACCGCCGCTGAGGCAAGTGTCACCTTGCCGAGTATCGATCGCCAGGCCATGTTTGTACACCTCCTATTGTGATCTGGACCTCATTTATGGGGCTGTGGTGAAGAAACCTAATGCCACCTCGATGGGGCGTGAATCAACCGGGTCCACCGTGCGGACCGAGTCGTAGAATTTACGCGCACGGAACATCGCGACGAGTACGGAACTGACGAGTACGGAACTAATGACCCGAGCCTTTCGTATCGAGCGCGACACTGTCGGTGAAATGCCGGTGCGGAGTCACGCCTACTGCGGAGTACATACCGCACGTGGCGTGGAGAATTTCGCGATCGCAGGAACGACCACGAGGCAGTTTCCTCTGCTGATCTCGGCGTCGGCGATGATCGAGCGAGCGGCGCGCGAGACGAACCTACAGCTCGGGCATCTTGATGAGAAACGCGCCGGTGCGGTCATCAACGCCGGTAAGGAGATCCGGCAAGCGTAGTTCGCGGATCAATTCCTCCTCGACCCGATTCGGCGGGCGCAGGCATCTCATCGGCGGACCGCGATTGGGGGCAGTGATCAACGTTCACCCTGTGTACGGTGATCGCGCCATCGAGCGCCTTCACGAAATAGCTGGTGTCCCCTCGTCTTTGGCTTCGGAACTGGAGGCGACAGTCGAGAGATCCGCCGTTGTTGCTACTGCCTTGGTGTCGCTGCTCGAGTACGCAACCAACGCGGAACTGGTGAAGGAATCACCATCCACCGGACGCGGAGACGGAGAAATCGCTGTGGAGCGCGGACTGATCGAAGCCAACGGCGTCGATGCCCTCTCCCTGCGCAACCCTGGCTGGCCACCCTTGCGAACGATACAACGGCCGCCGGGCACCTGTAGTCCGCTCTGCGGACCACGAAGGTTCGCATCCGTACGGCCCCAGTGTTAACTTTCGTCGCCCAGGGTGATCCACACCACAGAGAGGCGAGGGCCATGTATGGAGTTCTGAACGTGCCTACGCGCAGGCTTCGTGTCCGCATCTGAACCGATGAACAGTTGTGGCTGGTCCCGGAATCCGAAGTTGCCAAACGGGATGGCGGCGACGTCGAGACCCGAGGACGAGCGGCCGCGGAACACGGCCTCCTGCCCCCAACCCAGCATCGAGCCTTTCGGCCCGCCCAGCGAAACTGACATGAAAGTCTTGCATATGACGAGCGTCATCAGGCAGTACACGAAGAAGTTGCCCGGGAACGTACTGAACCGAGTGGAGAGGGTGGGGAACCGACTCCCGCACCCTTTTATACTTTTCCTGTACATGGCGGTTGCGATAGCCATTTTGTCGTTGATTGCGTCGCTCGCCGGCGCGACTGTCATCGACCCCAAGTCGCAGGAACAGGTTGACATCCAGAACCTGCTATCCGCGGATGGACTCGAGTTCGCACTGACAACCATGCTGGACAATTTCTTGTCCTTCCCGCCGCTCGGCCTGGTCATCGTCATGCTCCTCGGAGTTGGATTGGCCAATCAAGTCGGCCTGCTGGAGATCGCATTCAAAGCCATTGTCGTGCGGGCGTCTCCCAGAATGCTGACGTTCGTGGTGATCTTCGTCGGCATCGTCAGTAACATCGCTTCTGAATCGGCAGCCATCGTCATTCCCCCGTTGGCGGCCATGTTGTTCCTGGCGGTGGGGCGGCATCCGATAGCAGGCTTGGCAGCCGGGTTCGGAGCGGTAGGCGCAGGATTTTCCGCCAACTTCATTGTCGCCGGCACCGACGTACTACTGTCTGGAATCACCACGTCCGCAGCGGGAATCGTCGACAGTTCGGTGGTCGTCACTCCGGTATCGAACTGGTACTTCATGTCCGCATCGACTCTCATCTTGACCATCGTAGGAGTCCTCATCACCGAGAAGGTGGTCGAGCCTCGACTCGGTCCCTACGATGGCAGTGGATCCGACCGTGACAATTCCGAATTCTTGATCACCGCGGATCAGCGTCGCGGGTTGCGTAACGCGGGACTCGTCGCGCTTCTGTATGCCGCGGTTGTCATTGCACTCGTGGCACCACCCAACGCGGCTCTTCGCGGCGAAGATGGTTCCATCATCACTTCGCCATTCATGGACTCCCTCGTTCCGATCATTTTTCTGTTCTTCGTGTCGGTCGGCATAACCTACGGAATTGCAGTGGGAACGATCACCAGCAGTAGTGACGTCCCTAAGTTGATGATCGAATCGGCGAAAGATCTGGCTGGAATACTGGTTCTGGTCTTCGCGGTCGCGCAGACGATCGCCTATTTCCAGTGGACCAACCTCGGCCTTTGGGTGGCCGTGCAGGGTTCCGGACTTCTCGAGGCTCTAGACGTCGACGGTGTCGTCGCTCTCATCATGCTGAGCCTCGTGACGATCGTGCTCAGTCTCGTCATCTCGAGTGGTTCAGCGCTGTGGGCAGTCATGGCTCCCGTATTCGTGCCTATGATGATGTTGCACGACGTCAATCCTGCCTACGCCCAGCTCGCTTATCGCATCGCAGATTCGTCGACCAACATGCTGGTGCCCCTCAGCCCGATTCTGGCGGTAGCACTCGGATACATCCAGAAGTACGACAAGAGGGCCGGCGTGGGTACGGTCTTCGCACTGATGATTCCGTACGCTGCAACGTTCTATCTGATTTGGATGCTCCAGTTTGTCGTCTGGACAGTTTTCGGACTACCCATCGGACCTGGGGAATACCTCAACTGACGCACACTAGTGGTGTGTCTCTGATTTAGCTGATCTTTTCGAGTGCGACGCGGCCGCGGGC
>NZ_JASHKU010000048.1:0-28618 GCF_030056875.1 Rhodococcus sp. IEGM 1351
CGAGAAGGCCACGAAAACTCGAGCCGACACGCCGAGCTAACAAAGTACTACTAGGCCGTCACCGTGTTTCTGGGAACGATCAGCACGGGCACCGGAGCGTGACGCAGAATCTTCGAGGCGGCCGAGCCGAGGAATACGTGGGCCGCGGGTCCGGCCGCGCCCGAACCCAGCGCCAGCATGTCGCCGGCTTCCCAGGAGACGGCCTCCACCGCTTCGCGCCAGTCGTGGCCGCTACCGACCACGACGTCCACGTCGGGAACCGGGATTCGGGCGCGAACTGCGTTGAGCTGCTTGACGATATCGTCGCGCGTCCGGCGTGCCCACTGTTGGACGACGAGGTCCTCCGTCGATCGCTCGATCGCACCGCCGAACATCGTCATCGGCCGCACCGTGAACGACACGATCCGCAACTGCACCGGCCACTGCCTGGCCAGTTCGGCGGTGGCGGCAACGAGACCGTTGACGTCGGCCTCGCCGCCGTACGCGACGGTGATCCGGCGGATGGACTCGGGCACCGGCGGGTAGCCGCGCGGAGCGATCGCGACGGGCACTGCCGCGGTGTGGACCAGCCGTTCGGTGACGCTGCCCAGCGTCACCCTGCCCAGCAACCCGGACGACGACGACCCGACAACGACGAGACGCGCGTCGTGGGCGGTGACGAGTTCGATCAAACCTGTTGGAATGGAATCGGATTGGTGGACGATGCGGGGAATGTCCAGGCCCCCGGGCAGCTGGCCGACCACCCTGTCCAGTGCGTGCGAAGCCTGCTCGGTGACGTAGCCCAGGTATTCGCGTTCGATGGGGTCGTCTTTCGCCGGCCACGGCCGTTCCACGATCGCCGCGGCCACTACCTTGTCGCCGGTCCAGCGTGATATCTGCACCGCCAGGTTGAGGGGCGCGGCGCCCTGACGGCTCGAGCTGAAGCCGGCGATGATCGTCATCGTGGCGATCCCTCTGCGGCGACCGGGGCGACGACGACGTGCGTCACCGGCACATCGTGCTCGGCGCGCGCACGGTCCACGACGTCGAAGCGGTGCCATATCGATTCTTCCGGTGGCAGTGTCGAGATGACGATCTGATCCGGACGGAACGAGTCGACGGCGGCGGCCAGGGCCCGCAGCGGCCGGTAGTCGCCCAACGCGCCGTCGGCTTCGAGGTTCTCCGCGCGGAGTGTCGCCAGCGTGTCGTCCAGCCGCCGTTGTGCGACCTCTCGGGTCGCTTCCGCGACGTCGAGTGGACCGTGGGTGGCGGCGGTTCCGGTCTCGATCGGGCTGGCCGGCACGACAACGAAGTAGGTGGCATCCCGATCGGCGTCGATACGGCGGAGTTCGTCGAGCATTTCCTTGGACTGGACGGTCTGGTTCGCCAGCACCAGCACACGGTGTGGCCGTGTCGTCGCCGTGACCCCTTCCACGACGGGGCGCCGACCTACGAACCACTTGTTGGCGAGGAACAGCACGATGACGACGGCCCACGACAGCAGGCTCAGCACCAGTTGCGATCGCACATCCTCCTGCAGATACATCTGCACCAGGATCGCCACAATCGCGACGGCGGTGATGATCGACACCACCGGGAACAGCCACATCTTCACCCGTAGCTCCGAGTCCGGGGTGCGGTACCGCAGCACGATCTGGGAGACGGCGATGAGCAGGTAGACGAACAGGATGACCGCACCGCTGGAATTCAGCAGGAAGGCGAAGACGGTGTCCGGTGACACTGCGGCGGCGATGACACACAGAAAACCGACGACCGAGGACGCGAGTATCGCGGTGGCAGGCACCCCGCGACGGGTCACCCTGACCAGCTGTGCGGGCGCCTCCCGGCGCGCCGCGAGCACGAACAACATGCGGGAGGCGGTGTACATACCCGAGTTGAGGCAGCTCAACACGGCCGTCAACACCACGGCGTTCATGATGTGGTCGGCGTACGGGATCCCCATCTCGGTGAACGCGGCGACGAAGGGGGACGCGGCCGCATCTTCGTCGTTCCACGGCAGGATCGTCGCCAGCAGGAACGTGGAGCCGACGAAGAACACGGCGATCCGCACGATCACCGAGTTCGCGGCCTTGGTCACCGCCCGCTCCGGGTCCGCCGACTCCGCGGCGGCGATCGTCGCGATTTCGGCGCCGACCATGGAGAAGATCACCGTGACCACGCCGACGGTGATGGCCATGGCGCCGAACGGCAGGAACCCGTCATGGCTCCACAGGTTGGAGAAGTCGAGCGATTTGTTCGGCCACACCCCGAGAACAAACAGCGAGCCCAGCCCGATGAACACCACGATCGCGGCCACCTTGATCCCGGCGAACCAGAATTCGAACTCGCCGAACGACGACACCGAAAACAGATTCGTCGCCGTCATCAGGATCATCAGAACCAACGCCGACAACCACAACGGGATGTCGATCCAGTACTGAATGATCGTCGCGCCGGCGATCGCCTCGAACCCGACGACGATCACCCAGAAGTACCAGTACAACCAGCCGACGGAGAAGCCGGCCCAGTTGCCCAACGCGGCGCGGGCATAATCGGCGAACGACCCGGTCGACGGATTGGCCACCGCCATCTCCGCCAGCATCCGCATGACCATGATGATCAAGACCCCGGCGAGAGCATAGGTGATGAAGGCCCCCGGACCGGTGTCGCCGATGACGACGCCCGAGCCGACGAACAGGCCCGCGCCGATCACCCCGCCGATCGCAATCATCGTCAGCTGCCGCTGACTCAGCGCCTTCTTCAAAGTGGGTGTTGCACTCATTGCATCCCTCCGATACTCGACGCACCGGCTACTCGCTCTGTTGGCGAGACCGGCTGTCGGATTCCGTGGGATGTACTCGGCTGGGCACGCGACCAGAGGGAAAGCCGCAGGGGCTTGAATCTCAATCGTAAGCCGCAGTGTCCGTCCGGCGAGCGGGATTCGGCAGTTGGATCCGCGCGCTGCGCGTGAGTACACCGGAACTTCCGCCCCGGGCGGACGACAGCATCCCAGAAGTGCGCACAATAGAAGGGTGCAAACGGCGCGCCCCTCCACAGCACGAGGTAGAGCAGCCGCGGAAGGAGTTCACGATGAATTCGACGAAGACCGTGGCGGGAGCCGTGATCGCCGGTGCGCTGGGCTTCAGCGCACTGGGACTCGGCACTGGCACGGCAGATGCTGATCCAGGGCCACAGCCGATTCCCGGTATCTCGGTACCCGATGTGGTTCCACCGCCCGGACAGCTGGGACAGCTGCCGTTCATCCCACCGCCGGGCCAGTTGGGGCAGCTTCCGTTCGTGCCGCCACCCGGGCACTGGGACAAGCCGTGGAAATGGCTTCCTCGGTGACTCCCTGCGGGAACTGGTGATTTCCGCAGCGCTATCGGCAACGCGGCCATCGTCGTTGGCAGAGCCCGCTCGAACCTATTTCGAGCGGTAATCGGACGGCAAAGTTCCCGTTTCCCGCGCGGCCTAGTCGTGCGCCCGCTCCACGACCCAGGCCGCGACCTGGGTCCGGGAGGTGAAACCCAGTTTCGCCAGAATGTGCTCCACATGACCTTGTGCGGTGCGGGGTGAGATCACCAGGCGGTCGGCGATGGCCTGATTGGTCAGGCCTTCGGCGATCAGGTCGGCGACTTGCCGTTCCCTCTTGGTCAGTCGCGTCGACGCGGCGGCGGCGGGTGTGGAGGTGTCGGCCTGCTGCTCGTGGAGGGCGTAGGCGATCGCCGCGTCGAAGCCGAGCTGTTCACCCTTGCGGTGAGCCTTCTCGAAGGCTGCGACTCCGAGTTCCTGCCGGGCATTCTGCTCGCAGTTCTGATGGTAAACGAGCAGATCGGAATGAATGATCACAGCACTGCCCATGGACCGCGCCAGAGCTTCTGCGGCTCCCATCAGCGTTGCGGCCCTGGCGAAGTTGCGCTGCTCGCCCTCGATCCATGCCCGCGCCTCGAGACATGAGGCGGCGATGCGGGGGCCATGCACGTGCCGGGTCAGCTCCAGCGACTGCTCGAGGACCCGCACGGCGCGATCGACGTCCCCCTGCCGCCACACGGCAATGCCCAGTGCCCACAGCGAATGCGACCGATACATCTTTTCGCCGTACTTCTCCGTGATCGCGAGGACACGCTCATGGCTCTCGATAGACTGCTCCGTCATGCCACTCAGTCCATAGGCCGTCCCCAACGGATACAGGACTGCTACTTCGAGGGTTCGATCTCCCCGTTTACTGAATTCGGTACGCGTGGCTTCGAGTTGAGAGCGGGCGCGTACGAGGTCCCCTCGGTAGAGGGCCAGCATGCCATCGGCAAACGAGACGAACGCGCCGATCATGGGGTTGCGGTTCCGCGCTGCGAGCGTGTGCCCCTCCTCGACAAGTGCTGTCCCGGTCTGAATGTCGCCCTGCACATTTGCCATAACGGTGGCGCAGTACAGTGCATTTGCCCGTTCGGGGGTGGGAGGCCCGCTCTCCCGGGACAGCAGGCGATCGAGCCAGCGCCTCCCCTCGCTGTAGAGACCCTGAGAAGCCCAGAACACGTGGAGTGCGGCTGCGGTCCGCAGGCCGGCGACAGGATCGTCGTCGATGCCGAATTCGAGGGCCTCACGAAGATTCGGCTGCTCCCGTTTCAGCCGGGCGATCCATTCGAGCTGGCGGGCACTGATCCACTCGGCCTCCGCGGCGAGCGCCAACGCCTCGTACCAATCCCGATGGCGGCGACGCAACACCACAGCCGCACCGGTCTGCTCGAGTTTCTCGTAGCCGTATTCGCGGAGAGTTTCGAGAATCCGGAACCGCACCACCGACCCGTGCTCCTCGCGGATCAGGATCGACTTCTCCACCAAGGACGTCAGCGTGTCGAGCAACTCGTCCGGGCCAAGGCCCTCGCCGCACACCCGCTCGGCGGCATCGAGTTCGAAGCTTCCCGCGAAGACCGCCACGCGACACCACACCAATTGCTCTTCAGCGGTGCACAACTCGAAACTCCAGTCGATGCACAACCGCAGCGTCTGTTGCCGTGTCGGCGCACCCCGGCTGCCGCGGGTCAGCAGAGTGTAGCGGTCGGTCAGGCGCCCGAGGATCTGCTCGGGTGACATCGCCCGCAACCGGGCCGCCGCCAGTTCGATCGGTAGCGGCAGTCCGTCGAGTTGGTGGCATATCCCCGCCACGGTCGCCGCGTTCTCCTCGGTTAGCGCGAAACCCGGGACCGCGGCAGCGGCGCGTTCGGCGAACAGGGTCACCGCATCGTATTTGGGCAACCCCCGCAACGAGGTCTGCCGCCCGGGATCCGGGACAGCCAACGGGGGGGACCCGCAGCACCGCCTCCCCACCGATGCCCACGGGTTCACGGCTGGTGGCCAGCATCCGCAACCGCGGACTCACCCGCAACAGGTGGGCGGCGAGTTCGGCGACCGCATCCACCACCTGCTCGCAATTGTCGAGAACCAACAGCAATTCCTGTACCGCCAGGTGCTCGATCAGGACCTCCCGCAACGGTCTCGCCGAGTAGTCCCGCACCCCCACCGCGGCGGCCACCGCATCGACCAGCGACGACCCCTCGCGCAGTTCACCCAACTCGACCAGGCGAACCCCGTCGGCGTACTCACGCTGCACACTCGCTGCAATCCGCATCGCCAGCCGGGTCTTGCCGACACCCCCGATCCCGGTCAACGTCACCAGCCGGGATCCGGCCAGCAGGTTCTTCGCCTCGGTGAGCTCATGGCGTCGGCCGACGAAACTGGTCAGCTCCAGGGGAAGAGTTCCCGTCGGTCCCAGCGTGGAGGAAGGCTGCGACAATCGCCCGCCGAGCGAGGTCGGTTGCTCTCCGTTCCCCCGCGCATCGGCCTCCGCACGAAGTGCCATCTCGTCGATCGGGAAGCCGTGGGCGCGTTGCAGACCTCGCAGCTCCTCGCCGAAGTCGGCGGAGGTGGCCGGACGCGCACCGGGCTCGCGGGACATCGCCCGGGCGATCACCGCGGACACATCCTCCGGGATCCCGTGCTCACGCAGATCCGGCACCGCCTGCGTGGTGATCCGCAAAAACTGCGCGACCACCTGCTCACCGCTGCGACGCTCGAACGCGGCATGCCCGGTCAGCGCACTGAACAGGGTGGCACCGAGCCCGTACACATCGGCGGCCGGACTCGGCGGATCACCGCCGAGCACCTCCGGCGCGGTATACGCCGGCGACCCGGTCACTGCACCGGTAGCGGTCTCGAAACCGCCGCTGATGTGCGCGATACCGAAATCGGCCAACTCCGGCTCCCCGTAATCGGTGAGCAAAATGTTCCCGGGTTTGACGTCCCGATGCAGAATCCCGAGCCGGTGCGCCGACTCCACCGCACCGGCCATCTTCACCCCCAACCGAAGAACCTGATCCAAGGCGAGCGGACCGTCCACGCGGACTCGGGCCTCCAGTGAATCCTGCGGGTGATACGGCATCACGATGTAGGGAAGGCCGCCGTCGGTGGCGCCGACCTGCAGAATGTTGACGATGTTCGGGTGCCCGGTCAGCCGCCCCATCGCTCGCTGCTCCCGGAAGAAGCGGGAGCGGTTCTCGTCGTCGAGTTCGACGGTGAGCACCTTCACCGCCACCGTGCGATCCAGTTCCGCCTGGGTGCAGCGGTAGACCACGCCGAAGCCGCCGCGGCCGATCTCCTGAACATCGTCGAAGCCCGTGCCTGCCAGCTCCGCGGCCGGGGAGGGCGGGTACCTCTGAGTGTCGAGCGGATCACCTTCACCCATCGGACGGTCTACTCACTCCGTCGGCTCATTGGTTTCGCGCACTGGTCCCGACGGCACGACCAGCGCAAATACACCCGTGGACTCACCTCTCGATAGCGTCCTCTCGAGGATATCGCTGACGGTGACCGGTGCGGGCGATCCTTGCCGTGCCGGTGTGAGCCTCCCCATTTAGTCAATTAAATTGATCAATTTGGTTGTACGCTTTGCTCATGATCACCGAACAGGCCACCGCGCAGGTCCTGCGGGAAGCACTGCGCCCGATCTGGCGACAGCTCACCGCAGGCAGGTCGATCTCGGTCGGCAAGATAGGCGTGCTCGCCTACCTGTCGAAGCACGGACAAACGTCTGCCTCGACACTCGCGGCTGCCGAGAAGATCAGCCCACAGGCAATCGCCACGGCCGTGCGCGAACTCGAGAGTCTCGGCCTGGTTGTGCGCACCCCCGACGAGCAGGATCGAC
Source organism: Rhodococcus sp. IEGM 1351 (assembly GCF_030056875.1). NCBI lineage: Bacteria > Bacillati > Actinomycetota > Actinomycetes > Mycobacteriales > Nocardiaceae > Rhodococcus > Rhodococcus sp. IEGM 1351. The sequence goes on from NZ_JASHKU010000048.1 coordinate 7,178, forward strand.
GCCGAATCTGGATCGAACTCACCGATGCCGGCCGGGAGAGGCTGGCGCAGGAGCGGTCGAAAGGCCTGGACTGGCTGGAACACGCCATCGCGGAACGGCTGACGGACGAGGAGAAGAAGACTCTCGACTCCGTCGTCCCGATTCTGCGCAAGTTGGTGGACGATGCCCCAGTCGACTGAGTCCACCACGCGTCCCCGGTTACTGCCGGCCCTGGCGTATGCCGCCCTGACGACCGCGATCGTCAGTTCACTCGGCATGCTGCTGGTGCCCACTATCTCCCACGACATGCACGTCGAGGTGAGCACCGGCCAATGGATGCTCACTGTCAACCTCCTGGTCGGGGCGGTCGCAACACCGATCATGGGCCGGCTGAGCGACGGCCCCCACAAGAAGCGCCTACTTCTGTGCTCTCTGACCACGATCCTCGTCGGTTCGATCGTCGCGGCCGCCGCTCCCAACTTCACCGTCTTCCTGATCGGACGTGCGTTGCAGGGACTCACCTACGGAATCGTTCCGGTGACGATCGCTCTGGCCCGCCGCTATCTCCCCGACAACCAGGCCCGGCTCGGCATCTCCAGCCTGTCGGTGACCGTGACGACAGGCCTGGGACTCGGATACCCCCTGACCGGCATCCTCGCCGATCTGCTCGGATTCCGTTTCGCCTTCTGGTTCGCGGCGCTGTTCCTGATCACCACCATCCTCGTCGTCTGGCGCGTCGTTCCCGCGGGCCCCGACGAGCAGGCACCACGCAACACCCTCGACGTCCCGGGCGCACTGCTGGTCGGTACCGGACTCGCGTCGCTCCTCGTCGCCGTCAGCGAAGGCTCCCGGTGGGGGTGGGGCTCCCCGTGGACGATCGGGTTCTTCACCGGGGCGGCGATCCTGCTGACGGCGTGGTCCCTCGTCGAACTGCGCACCCCCTACCCGCTGATCAACCTGCGGGTACTGCGCAACGGTGACGTGCTGGTCGCGAACAGCACCGCGATCGGTCTCGGCGCCGCGATGTACATCGGACTCTCGATCGGCAGCCTCATCGCCCAGGCGCCTGCCTCCACCGGATACGGGATCGCGCTGCCCCTGTTCTGGGCCGGATTCGTGATGCTTCCCCTGTCGGTGGCGAGTTTCGGCGCGAATCGACTCGTCCGCGCGGTCTCGCACCGGATCCGCATGAGGACTCTGCTGCTCGTCGGTGCAGGCCTCGTGACGGCCTCGAGCGTGCTCCTCTGGGTCGCCCACAACGCGCTGTGGGAAATCCTGATCGGGATGTTGGGGTTCGGGGCCGGAATGGGCATGACCTACGCGGCGATGCCGGCCCTGATCGCCCGCAGCGTCGCCGACACCGAACTCGGCAGCGCCGTGAGCTTCAACCAGGTGCTGCGCACCGTCGGCGGCTCGTTCGGCAGCGCCCTCGCAGGTGCGGTGCTCGCCGCGAATCTGGCACCGGACCTACTTCCCACCGAAAACGGAATCAGGCTCGCTCTCGCCGTCGGTGCCATCGGGTGCGCGGTCGTCTTCGTCGCACTCCTCGTCAATCACGTGATGTCGCGTCCGCCGACCCCGCTGTCGGAGCCGGCGGACGCGCATATCAGTCGGCTATAGGGCGTGCTTCCCGATCCCTCAGGAGCGCCGAAATGGGGATCGGGAGACACGCCCTACGCACCTTCGACGATGGCGGCCATTCCCTGCCCGCCACCGATGCACATCGTGAGAAGCGCCTTGCCGCCGCCACGTCGCCGCAATTCATGCAGCGCGGTGGTCGTCATTCGCGCTCCGGTCGCGCCGATCGGGTGTCCGAGCGAGATCCCGGACCCGTTGACGTTGAGGCGGTCCCGGTCCTCGAATCCCCACTCCTTCAGGACGCCGAGCACCTGGCACGCGAATGCCTCGTTCAGTTCGATCAGCGTGAAGTCGTCGAAGCTCGCACCCGTCCTGCTGAACAGCTTGGATGTGGCCGCGACCGGCCCGAGCCCCATCAGTGCCGGTTCGCACCCGGCGGCGGACCACCCGGTGAGGAAACCCATCGGCTCGAGCCCGAGTTCGTCGAGTTGATCTTCGGCGACGACGAGCATCGACGACGCGGCGTCGTTCTGCTGACTCGCGTTGCCCGCAGTGACGACACCGTCCTTGAGAGCACTCCGCAGGCGTGCCAGGGTCTCGGGCGTGGTTTCCGGACGGATACCCTCGTCCCGAGCTACGACGGAGACGTTGCCCTTCCGGTCGGTGATCTTGACTTCGATCACCTCGTCGTCGAACTTGCCTGCCTCCCAAGCGGCGTGGGCTTTGGCGTGGCTTTCGGCGGCGAACGCGTCCGACTCCTCACGGCCGATTCCACACCGTGCCGCGACGTTCTCGGCGGTCTCGATCATGCCGCTGATCTTCCCGAACCGCCATTCCGGCTGGGAGCGTTCCCGCCCGCGGTCGAGGCGGTCGTACAGGTTCAGCGAGCCGGCGCGGGTGCCCCAGCGGGCCCCGGTGGTGTAGTGCTCGATATTACTCATCGACTCGACGCCGCCGGCGAGCACGACATCGGCTGCGCCGGTCTGCACCATCATCGACGCGGTCACGAGGGCCTGCAGGCCCGTGCCGCACCGGCGGTCGGTCTGCAGTCCGGCGACGCGGATCGGCAGTCCCGCCTCGAGGGCCGCCCACCGGCCGATGCACGGGGCCTCGGAGTTGGCGTACGACTGGCCCATCACGACGTCTTCGATGAGGATCGGGTCGATGCCGGACCGCGCCACGGTCTCCTTGATCACGTTGGCGGCCAACGTCTCTGCCGGGACGTCGCGCAGGGCTCCGCCGAAACGGCCGACCGCGGTGCGGACCGGGGCGACCAGTGCTGCTCTTCGCATGTGTTCTTTTCCTTGTGTCTCAGGGAACCAGGACGCGGACGGTTTCGGCGACGCACGCCGGCTTGTCCGCACCCTCGATCTCGATGGTGTATTTGACGACCACTTGCGCGCCCTGCTTCGTGTGCTCGAACGACACGATCTCGCCACCGGCCCGCACCTTCGCCCCGACCTTCACCGGCTGGGGGAAGCGAACCTTGTTGAGGCCGTAGTTGATCACCAGCTTCACGCCGTCGACGCGCATGAGGTCGGCGCCGAGCTTGGGCAGCAGCGACAGCGTGAGGTAGCCGTGGGCGATGGGGGCGCCGAACGGGCCCTGGGCGGCACGCTCGGGGTCGACGTGGATCCACTGGTGGTCGCCGGTGGCATCGGCGAACACGTTCACGCGTTCCTGCGTGATCTCGAGCCAGTCGCTGTGGCCGAGATGTTCGCCGACTGCGGATTCGACGTCGTCGATTCCCTGGAATACGCGCATGACACTCTTTTCGGGTCGGCCCGGTACCGGGCGGAAGTGGAAACGGCTAGAGGTTGACGTTCTCGAACACGGCCGCGATGCCCTGCCCACCGCCGATGCACATCGTCTCGATGCCGTAGCGGGCCTGGCGACGGTCCAGTTCACGAAGCAGATTGGCCAGGATGCGACCGCCGGTGGCGCCGACGGGGTGGCCGAGGGAGATTCCGGATCCGTTGACGTTGAACCGGTCTCGCATGTCGGACTCGTCGAACTTCCACTCCCGCGCGCACGCCAGCACCTGCGCTGCGAACGCCTCGTTGATCTCGAGGAGATCGATGTCGTTGAGGGTGAGCTTCGCCCGGGTGAGGGCCTTGTCGACGGCCGGGACCGGGCCGATGCCCATCCGGTTCGGCTCCACTCCGGCGACGCCCCAGCTGACGAGCCGGGCGAACGGGCGCAGGCCCAGTCGTTCCGCGTTCTCGGGGGTGGTCACGATCGCGGCAGCGGCCGCGTCGTTCTGACCACAGGCGTTGCCGGCGGTCACGGTCGCCTCCGGATCGACGCGTGCCCGGATGGGCCGCAACGCCGACAACGACTCGGCCGTGACATCGCGGCGCGGGTGCTCGTCGGTGGTGACGACGACGTCGGGCTTCCCGCGCTTGCCCGGCACCGTCACCGGGATCGTCTCGGCGTCGAACAGGCCGCCGCCCTGGGCGCGGATCGCACGCGCGTGGGATTCGGCGGCGTACGCGTCCTGCTCCTCGCGGCTGATCGAGTACTCGCGGCGCAGGTTCTCCGCGGTCTCGATCATGCCGCCCTCGACGGGGAAGTTGACGCCGCCGGAGTTGGTGCGGGGCTTGGCCAGTCGGTCGTGGAATTCGACCGACGCGCCCTTGACGCCCCAGCGCATTCCGGTGCTGTAGAACTCGGTCTGGCTCATCGACTCGGCGCCACCCGCGATCACCAGATCGCTCATTCCGGTCTGCACCTGCATGGCCGCGTAGATCACGGCCTGCAGCCCGGAGCCGCAGCGGCGGTCGAGCTGGATGCCGGGCACGGTGACGTCGAGTCCCGCGTCGAGCGCAGCGATCCGGCCGATGGCTGCAGCCTCGCCGTTGGCGTAGCCCTGACCGAAGATGACGTCGTCGATGTCGTCGGACGTGATCGACGTCCGTTCGATCATGCCCTTCAACACCGTCGAGGCGAGGGTGGTGACGGGGATGTCGCGGTACATGCCGCCGAATCCCCCGACTGGGGTGCGGACGGGTTCACAGATCACTGCTTCGTACATGGGCTCAGAGCGCTTTCTTCGCTTCGCGGACAAGGCCGCCGCCGATGATCAGACGCTGGATCTCGCTGGTGCCCTCGTACAGGCGCAGCAGGCGGACCTCACGGTAGATCCGTTCCACCGGAACGTCTCTCATGTATCCGGTGCCGCCGTGGACCTGCACCGCGAGGTCGGCGACCTTGCCGGCCATCTCCGTGCAGTACAGCTTCGCCACGGACGGGGAGATACGACGATCCTCACCGCTGACGTACTTCTGCGCCGCGTCCCGCACCAGCGCGCGGCCCGCGGACACGCCCACCTGCTGGTCGGCGAGCATGGCCTGCACCAACTGGAAGTCACCGATCGGGGTGCCGCCCTGCTTCGTGACCGCCGCGAAGGCGACGGACTCGTCCAGCGCACGCTGAGCGCTGCCGACGGCGAGTGCGGCGATGTGCACGCGACCCCGGGCGAGCGACGTCATGGCGGCACGGTAGCCGGCCTCCTCGCTGCCGCCGACCAGGGCGGTTTCGGGGACGCTCACGTCGTCGAACGCGACCTCCGCGGTCCAGGCACCCTCCTGGCCCATCTTCTTGTCCTTCGGCCCGACCACGACACCGGCGGTGTCGGCGGGAACGAGGAACACCGCGATGCCGGTGCCGGTCTCGTCGGCGGGACGGGTGCGAGCGAAGACCACGAACAGATCGGCCAACGGCGCGTTGGTGATGAACCGCTTGGTGCCGTTGATCGTCCACTTGCCGTCCTTGAGGACGGCGCGGGTGGTCAGGCCCGCCGGGTTCGACCCGGCCTCCGGCTCGGTCAGCGCGAACGACGCGACCACGTCACCGGACGCGATGCGCTCGAGCCATTCCGACTTCTGTTCGTCCGTACCGAAATTCACCAGCACCTGGCCCGCGATCCCGTTGTTGGTGCCGAACATCGACCGCAACGCCAGGCTCGTGTACCCGAACTCCATGGCCAGTTCCACGTCCTGCGTGAGGTCGAGTCCGAGCCCGCCCCACTGCTGCGGGATGGCGTACCCGAACAGACCCATCTCCGCCGCCTTGCGGCGAATGTCGTCCGGAATCAGGTCCTTTTCCGCGATTTCATTTTCCCTGGGAATTACTTCCTTCTGAATAAAGGTTCTCGTCTGCGCGAGAATGTCCTTGAAGTCTTCGTCACTCACTTCGCGTTCAGCCATGAAGGTGAATATCCAGCAACCCGCCCTCGCTGTCAAGCGAGTGCCACGAACGAGAACGCGCAGCGCAGACGGCATTTACGACCCATAGGAAGAGGGAAACTGTCGGTTTCCTACAGCGTCTTTGACCACGGCGGTCCGAGGCACTTCAATAGGTGTCAGTGTCCGGAGGAATTGTCCGGGCATATTCACGAACAATGAAATTTCCCGGCGAGATGGAACTCGATATTCGACATGGTTGGCAGACCCGAGGACGCACTCCTCTACAAGGGCTACACCGTCGATCCGCACGAATTGGAACAGCTGTTGCTGTCACGACGAGGCATTCTCGACGTCGTGGTGGTCGGCCGCTCCGTTCTCGGGGTCGGGGAGATGCCCGTCGCATTCGTGGTGGCAGAAACCACGGCGCGCATCACCGCCGAGGAACTGATCGAGTTCGTGGCGGCCACGGTGCCGCCGTACAAGAAGGTGCGTGAGGTGGTCTTCGTCGACGAGTTGCCGCTGTCCCCCCGGGGTGCGGTCCTGCGGTCCGCGTTGCGCGACCGTCTGAACGACGTGCACGCCGAGCAGAGTACGGAGAAATGATGAATACGGGACAGGTGGAACGATGACACGACTGGCGCAGACCGCCGGGCTCACGGATACCCAGGGCGAGATCGTCTCGGCGGTACGCGAGTTCGTGGACAAGGCGATCATTCCTCAGGCGCAGGAGCTCGAACATTCCGACACGTACCCGACGGCCATCGTCGAGCAGATGAAGGAGATGGGCCTGTTCGGGCTCACGATCCCCGAGGAGTACGGCGGCATCGGGGAATCCCTCCTCACCTACGCACTGTGCGTCGAGGAGATCGCGCGGGGATGGATGAGCGTGTCCGGGGTGATCAACACCCATTTCATCGTGGCGCACATGATCGCCAATCACGGCACACCCGAGCAGAAGGCCCACTACCTGCCACGCATGGCGACGGGTGAACTGCGCGGCGCGTTCTCGATGTCCGAGCCCGAACTGGGTTCCGACGTCGCCGCCATCCGGACCAAGGCGGCCCGGGCAGCGGACGGCAACTACGTGATCGACGGCCAGAAGATGTGGCTGACCAACGGCGGGTCGTCGACACTGGTGGCGGTGCTGGTCCGCACCGAGGAGGGTGCGGCGAAGCCCCACGACAACCTCACCGCGTTCCTCATCGAGAAGCCCGCCGGGTTCGGCGAGGTGCTGCCCGGGCTCACGATCCCCGGGAAGATCGACAAGATGGGCTACAAGGGCATCGACACCACCGAGATGGTGTTCAGCGGCTACCAGGCCGCGGCAGACACGATCCTCGGCGGCGACCCGGGCCGCGGCTTCCGGCAGATGATGGACGGCGTCGAGGTCGGCCGCGTCAACGTCGCCGCCCGCGCGTGCGGGATCGCACAGCGCGCGTTCGAACTCGGCGTGAAATATGCGAAGACTCGGGAGACGTTCGGTTCGCCGATCGCCGAACACCAGGCGATCGCCTTCCGGATCGCGGAGATGGCGACCAAGGTCGAGGCCGCACACCTGATGATGGTGAATGCGGCGCGGCTCAAGGACTCCGGGGAACGCAACGACGTCGCGGCCGGGATGGCCAAGTACCTCGCGAGCGAGTTCTGCTCGGAGGTGACGCAGGACAGCTTCCGGATCCACGGCGGCTACGGCTATTCCAAGGAATACGAGATCGAACGCCTCATGCGGGAGGCACCGTTCCTCCTCATCGGTGAGGGCACCAGCGACATTCAGAAACAGATCATCAGCCGCGGGCTGCTGCGTTCGTACAACTGAGGAAGGAAGAATCAATGACACTTCTCGAGGGACGGGTCGCCGTCGTCACGGGCGCGGCCCAGGGCATCGGTTTCGAGATGGCCCGGAAGTTCGCGAGCGAGGGCGCGTCGGTCGTCCTCGGCGACATGCACGCCGAGAACGTCAAGGCCGCTGCCGGAAAGCTGGAGGCCGACGGCTTCCAGGCCGTCGCCGTCGCCTGTGACGTGACCGATCCGGATCAGATGCAGAACCTGGGAAAGACGGCGCTCGACGCGTTCGGCGCGATGGACGTGTGGGTCAACAACGCCGGCATCACCCGCGACGCGACGCTGCGCAAGATGTCACTCGCCGATTTCCGCTCCGTCATCGACGTGCACCTGCAGGGCGCCTGGCTGGGCACCCAGATCGCGTCGATCGCGATGCGGGAGGCCGGCAAGGGTTCGATCGTGAACATCTCGTCGATCTCGGGCAAGGTCGGCATGGTCGGGCAGACCAACTACAGCGCCGCGAAGGCCGGCATGGTGGGCCTGACCAAGGCGGCCGCGAAGGAGGTCGCCCACCTCGGGGTCCGGGTCAACGCGATCCAGCCCGGCGTGGTGAACACCGACATGATCCGCGCCCTGCGCGCCGACATCATCGAGGCGAAGCTCAAGGAGGTCCCGATGGGCCGCGGTGCCGAGCCCGAGGAGATCGCGAACGTCGCCCTGTTCCTCGCGTCCGATCTGTCCAGCTACATGACGGGCACCGTCCTCGAAGTCACCGGCGGACGTCACATCTGACATCCGGCGGATCGACGGGTCGTACGCAGTAGTCTGCACTGGTGGAGTCGCGTCACGTCGAGTACTTTCTCGCCACCGTCGACAACGACGGCCTCGCGCTCGCGGCCGAGGCCCTGGGCGTCACCAAGCCGTCGTTGTCGAAGGGGCTGCGCAATCTCGAGCGTGACCTCGGCGTCGAACTGTTCCACCGCGTGGGCCGCGGCCTGGTGCTCAGTGCGGCGGGAAAGGCATTCGTCGGTCCGGCGCGGAAGATCGTGCGAGACCTGGTGGCCGCCGAGAGCTCACTCGTCGACGTCTCGGGACTGCCGCGCGGCCGACTCGACATCTGCGCGTCGGCGCACGTCGCGGAAGGCCCTGTCACGGAACTGATCGGGGCCTTCCGCAAGCAGTATCCCGGCGTGGTCGTCCGGCTCGCCGACCTGCGGCCGGTCGACGTCATCGCCTCGCTGATCCGCGACGGACACTGCGAGATCGCCTTCAGCCATTTCCCCTTCGCTGCGGCCGGATTGACGACCCGCGTCCTCGGAATCCACGAGTACTGGCTGGTGGTTCCGCACGACGCCGAGATCGACTGGCGGGATCCGTTCCCCCTCGACGACCTTCCGGATATTCCCGTGGTGGGGCTGCCCAAGGAGTCGTCGTCGCGCACCGTCATCGAGAAGGCACTGCAGGCCGCTGGGAGCCGGACGATCATGTCGGCCGTCGTCGAGCAGCGGGAAGCGGTCGGCGCGTTCGTCGTCGAGGGCGTGGGAATGTCGTTCATGGAACGCACCCTCGCGGAACGGGCAGCGGTCGGCGGAGCCCGGATCTGTACCCTCGACCCGCCGATCACCGTCCCGTACGGGGTGATCTACGACGAAGCCCGGCTATCTCCGGCCGGACGCGCGTTCCTCGATACGCTCGCGCCCTGAGCCTCGTCGAGCGCGGCGATGAACGCCGCCGCCGCGGGCGGAAGCGGATCCGGTCGATGGACGAGACCGATGGTGCGCACCTCCGGCGGTGCGAGCGAGCGCACCACGACCCCCGGCAGTTCCTGCTCGGCGACGCGCCGCGGCAGCAGGGTCGCCCCCGCACCCTGGACAACCAGTTCCCACATCGACTGACGATGCGCACACTCGACGGCGATGTTGTCCACCCGCAATCGTGGCCGCGACCCGATCTCGACGATCATGGGAATGTCGGCAAGCAGGTCGACGGGCACCGGATCGGGTAGCTCGATCGCCAGATCGGCGTGGAGCGCGAGCACGATTTCCTGTTCCCCCACCATCCGGAACTCGAGCCCCTGGTGGTCGACGAGCAGTTCGGTGAGCCCGAGGTCGCACTCACCCGACCGGACCGCGCGACCCACACCGTCCGCAACGTCCGCCGACACCGTGACCAGGACCACGCGCGGGTACTGCCGATGGAACCGGCCGACGATACGCGGAAGCGGATCGGCAGCAAGAGAATTGAGAACTGCGATCGTCAGCGTGCCGGACCGCAGTTCGGCGACGTCGTGCACGACGGCCCGCGCCCGCTCCACATCGGCGAGAACCTGCCGCGCCGCGTGCGCGAACGACGTGCCCGCCGGGGTGATCCGCAGCTTCCGTCCTCCACGATCGAACAGTTCGACGCCCAGATCTCGTTCGAGAGTTCGGATCGCCTGCGACAGCGACGGCTGCGCGATGAACAGTGCCCGCGCGGCCTCGGTGATGCTGCCGTGATCGGCCACGGCGACGAGGTACTCGGCGTCCCGGATGTCCACCAGTCGAGTCTAGCGGCCACGCAGTTCACCGAAACCACGCCGGTCGACGAGATGCGCAACCAAATTGAAGGCCTGCGACCGCCCTGTTTCACAAGCTCGCAACCGCATTAGAGGCCGATGGTATATTATGTCTAGTCTCATATCCGGGAAGGTGCGACCGCCGATGCCGCTGCATGACAGATCAAGGCGACAGCAACTTCCGGAGGAAGTTGCCTCGTATGTACGCGAGATGATCATTTCCGGCGACGTGCGTGCAGGCGATTTCCTCCGCATCGAGCGGATCGCCGAAGCCGTGGGAGTCAGCACGACGCCCGTCCGCGAGGGGCTTCTTACACTCCGGAGCGAAGGCTTCGTCGAGTTGGTCCCCCGTCGAGGCTTCGTCGTGGCCCCGTTCACGAAGCAAGACGTGCGTGACCTCTTCTGGGCTCAGGCGCAACTGGCCGGTGAACTGGCTGCCAGGGCCGCGAAGAACATCACCCCCCAGCAGATCGCCGAACTCGAGGGAATCCTCCAGCAGCACCAGGACGCCATTGCCCAGGGCGACACGGAACGTGTCGCCTCCCTCGGTCACGCGTTCCACCGCAAGATCAACCTGACCGCGGACTCTCCTCGCCTCGCCAGACTCCTGGGCTCCGTCGTCACGAATCTTCCGGACCGCTTCTACGCCACCATCGAGGGCCAGATCACCACCACGCAGCAGGAGCATCCCGTCCTAATCGAAGCCTTGCGCAAACACGCGAGCAAGAGAGCAAAGACTCTCATGGAATCACACATTCTGGACGGCGCGGATCACCTGATCGAAGGACTCGAGCAGCGCGGGCTGTGGGATGCTGACGACGCGGCGAACGCGGGCTGATCCGCGGTCTGTCGCCCGTCTCCGTTCTCAGCGCCGTGCGCGCTGCACCGCAAATGAGTTCGCGATGGACCCGGTGGAGCCGAACGCCACGCAGGTAGGCGGTGGGTGTCGGGGGGATTGACTTGCGGAAACTCGGCGCTACCGGAAAATGGAGCCGCTGGCAGAGAAAGCCGTTGGATACGAACTGGTCTGCTCGGTAACTGCACCCACAGATGCCGTCGACGTTCTCGCGGTCGTACACGGCTTCGATGACGGCATCCGCGTCCCCGTCGCTCACTACCCCGTCGGTGTTGTGGCGGAACGAACGGTGTCGTTCGAGCCCGCTCACGATTCGCTAGGCGGACTCGGCGCTCTCGCGCTCGGCAGCCGCCAGCACAGCCTCGACCACCAGATCGTAGATCGTCCGACGATCGATGCTGGTCAGCTCCGCTATGTGGGCGCGGGCCGTCGGATACTCGGGGTCGGGAAGATGCGCGTGGATGCGCGTCCATGACGCGGCGTCCTTCGCCTGGATCTCGGGGTCCAGGGTGGCGAGTACGGCGACCTGCCCGGCGAGCCCGAGCGTGGCGTCGGCGAATGCCCGGTAGTACCGGACCGTGGCTTCGCGTGATAGGCCCGACCTCGCGAACGTCTCGAGGATCAGCTCGACCATTCGGCGCTCTGCCGGACCGCCCGTCGTGCGGGCGAACGTCAGCGCCGCGATGGCAGGTGAGCGGACCGCGGTCGCCCAGATCCGATCGGCGATGCGCCGCAAGGTGTCCTGCCAGTGCTCGCTGTCGGGCACCTCCCCGATCTCCTCCAGTTCGACCGCGGTCGCATGGTCGTGGACGGCCAGTAGCAACTCGTCCCTGTCGCGGAACAGCCGGTACAGAGTCGTCGCATCGACCTTCAGTTCCTCGCCGAGGCGACGCATGGTCAACCCGGCTGCGCCGTCACGCTGAGCGAGTTCGAACGCGGCCTTCACCGCGGCTTCCTGCTGCAGCCCCTCGCGTTCACGCCGCGTCGTCCGCGCCGGCGGTGTGGCGCGAGCGGTGTCCTACATGGCACCGAGCCTGGTCATGATCATTTTCGGCGTCATCGCGGTCGTCAGTGCCGGCACCGCGCCCACGGCGTTTCTGGTCGCGATCAGGGCGATGCTGCTCACCGCACTAAGCTACGCACGGCTGGCGCGCATCTACCCGGTCTCGGGTTCGGCGTACTTCTACGCCCGCCGCAACCTCGGCTCGGCGGCCGGGTTCCTGGTCGGATGGGCGATCCTGTTGGACTACCTGTTCTTGCCGATGGTCGCGTGGCTGGCGCAGTCGATCCTGCTCAACGCACAGTTCCCCGCGGTTCCGATCTGGCTGTGGATGTTGATCAACGCCGGCTTGACCACGGCGATCAACGTCATCGGGATCGCACTCGCCGATCGTCTCAACCGGCTGCTACTCGCCGTCTCCACCTTCTTGGTACTGCTCTTCTTCGCGTACTGCATCAGGTTCCTCGTCTGCAATCCGGTCGCCTCCTACGGCGAACCGTTCTGGAATTCCAACAGCACGGTCGCCGGCATCTCCGCGGCAGCGGCGATCGCGGCGTACTCGTTTCTCGGTTTCGATGCGGTGACCACACTCGCCGAGGAGACCAAGGACGCCGCGCGAAACATCCCCCGGGCCATCATCTGGATCGTCTCGATCGGCGGCGTCATCTTCTTCGTCGTGGCATATGTCATGCAGCTCGTCCACCCCGGCGACATCTTCGACGATGCGCAGGCCGCGTCGTACGCGATGTCGGTGCAGGTCGGCGGTCAGTTCTTCGCCGATTGGACCAATCTCGCGGGAATCATCGCAGGATCGGCATCCTGCCTGGCCGTCCAGCTCAGCTCGAGCCGTCTGCTGTTCATCATGGGCCGCGACGGTGTTCTTCCTCGCCGATTGTTCGGAAAGCTCAACGGCCGTGCCCGGACTCTCGTGTTCTGCGTGCTCGTCACGGGCGGCATGTGCTTCCTCGGTATGAACATGCCGCTCGAAACCGCGACGGGATTCATCAACTTCGGCGCGTTCACGGCCTTCACCGCAGTCAACCTCTGCGTCATCGTGTACTACCTGCGAAATTACGCCGCACGGCAGTTGAGTGCAGTCCGCTTCGTGGTCATGCCGCTCGTCGGCGCCGTCGCGACGCTGTACATGATCACCCAGCTCAGCGAACATGCACTGATCTCCGGACTCTCCTGGTTGGCAATCGGAATCGTCTACCTCGTCTGGCTCACACGCGGCTTCCGCCGGCCGACGCCCGAATGAGCTTCACCCAGGAGCAGGCGGTCATCGTCGCCGCCGAACAGAGCAGCGAGGCCGCGAAATGATCGACGACACCAAGACGATTGTCAGCCTTGCGGATTGGCAGAACCCACCGATCAACCGGTACACCTTCGGCCGAATGCGGCAAGTCGTGCCGACGGCACAGGTGGCTGCCGGATCGGCGCCACTGCGACTCACCGACGGCGACCCGCTCGATCTCGATCTCCCCGTCGGCACCGAAGCGCTCCGTTCAATACTCGACGCACCTACACCGACGGATTCATGGTCCTCCACAACGGCAGCGTCCGCGCCGAGCTGTACCCCGGAGACCTCGAACCCGACCGGACGCACATGCTGTTCTCGGTCAGCAAGTCAATTGTCGGAACCGTCGCGGCGAACTTGATCGCAGCCGGTCTGCTGGACCCGGAAGCCGCCCTCACCGAGTACATTCCGGAGCTTGCGAACTCCGGCTACGCGGGTGCCACCGTGCGCCATATCCTCGACATGCGTTCCGGCATCCGATTCTCCGAAGAATACCTGGAACCGGGCGCCGAGGTGCGGCACCTCGATCAGGCCGTGGGCTGGATTCCGCGCGTCGACGATTGGGTACCGCCGTCGCTCTACCAGTTCCTTCCGATGCTGAAAGCGGCTCGCCCCCATGGCGGCCCGTTCGAATACCGATCGTGCGAAACGGATGTACTCGGCTGGGTGTGCGAACGCGCCGCCGCCGACCGTATGCCGGCGCTGCTGTCGCGGCTCGTGTGGTCGAAGTTCGCCGCCGACGACCTGGACGCCGGGGTAGACCGTGCCGGAGCCGTTTTCGCGGACGGCGGCCTCGCCGCGACGCTCCGGGACGTTGCGCGATTCGGTGAGCTGCTCCGCCGCGGCGGACGCATCGACGTAGAACAGGTCGTGCCGCTGCACTGGATCGACGATTCCCTGCGTGGCGCGCCCGATTCGTGTGAGGCATATTCTCAATCGCCGACCGGAGCGCCGTTCCCGGGCGGGATGTACCGAAATCAGTTCTGGATTCCCCACCCCGATCGGCGTGTGCTGTTGTGTCTGGGAATCTACGGTCAGTTCATCCACATCGACATCGATCGGGGCGTCGTCGTCGTGAAACTGTCGTCCTGCCCGACACCGGTGAACGATGAACTGGGCAACGCCGCATTCGCCGCGGCCGAGGCCGTCGCCGCGGCGTTGGCCTGAACGGTCACAGCGTCAGGGCGTGCGGAGGCCCCCGGTCCACGGCCGCGGGGGGGCCGCGCACGTCCGCCTGTCCGACGGACGGGATTCGGTAAACACGCCTCGCCGGACGACTGAACAGTGCCATCCTCTCCGAGGCAGAGAAGGCTTCCGTAACGGACTTCGCGCATTCCACAGGGGAACGAATCCGCACGATCGAGCATCCGGCGGAAAGTTACTCTCCATCATGCAGCGGTCCGCACCAAACGCCTCCACCGCGGGTTTCGACGTATGGGCGCCAGATCTCTGCCAGTTCATCCGAACCGGCCTTGGTCTGCCGACTTTCGAGGCCGAAACCCCAGAAGGGCAGGCCTAGACCACCGATCTTGCAGACGACGCTGGGCCGTCGAGCAAGATCATGCAAGGAGTCTCGCCAGCTTCGAAAGATTGCGTTGCTCTCCTCAGCGTTCGTTTCCATGCCTATCGCCAACCCCAGATGGTTCAGGATCATCGTCGTCTCTGGAACGGAGTCCGCCAATCTGCTCAAGGCCGCGCTCAGGTGGCTGCCCCTTCGCTGCAGCCAGATCCGCTGAGCCGGAACGGTGTTCGTCGGCGGCGCGTGGGCACCGGCGACAGAAGGCAGGCCGGGGCAGGGGCCGTCGTCGAGCGCGACCGCACGTTGAGCATGCCAATGCATGGATGGCGGTGTCGCAGCGTCACATTCCGGACACGAGTTCGTGAGGGACGGAGCTCCTCTTCACTTCGTCGAACATTCGACGGAGCATGCTTCGACGAATCCGGATCTGCACCGCCGAACCGAAAGTCCGGCACAACCGGATCCCTGGTGGTCCGGGCGCGGCTCGATCAGCACGCCCGGACCACACGTGCACTGTTCCAGCCGGTAGCTACCGACACCCCGATCAGTCTTCTTCAGTCGCAGTGTTCTGGACCACCTCGAACCACGTGGAATCCATCTGGCCGGCTTCAAGTCCCACAAGCTCGTCACGAGTGGCGCGGAAGGCTTCGTCATGATGCCAGGCCGACCAGTCTTCTCTCGTTTCCCAGACACCGACGATGGCGCGCTCGAGTGGCTCATCGACCCCCTTGAGAAGTTGCGCTGAAATCCACCCCGGCTTTTCACGCGCCGCAGCAACCCGCTCATGCATTGCGCGGTCCCATCGCCCGGCACCCTCGTCGCGAAGCACAACTCTGGTGATGATTGTCATCATTGTGGCTCTCCTTTCCGACCCTCCTCAGAATGAACCTGTGGGTCGGCAAACTCCACGAATGCGGCGGCACACCGCCGAGACGACGTGAAAGAGGCGGCACCGCGGGATCCCGCAGCGTCGATCACTGCCATCCGCTCGCCGGACGGTCGCCGTCGACCACCGCCCCGGCGGCGAGTTGCCGCCGGAGGAGGTTGAGTGCCGCATGCTGGAGGAGGAGTACGGCCTCGACGTTCGTCCCGAGGATGCGTGCCACCTCGACGGCCGGGAGGCGGTGCGCGAGCCGGAGTCGCAGCACCGTCCGGTGGCGGTCGGGGAGGCTGTCCATCAGGGTGACGGCCCCGGCCGCGTCCTCGTCGTCGATGGTCACGACAGGCCTTTCTCTCGGATCGCACCACTGTCGCCGACCCGATGTCCCAGGTGGAAGGGACCGGCGTCCCGACCGTCCGGGATCCTGTCGACACGGCTACGACGGTCCGCCCGACGCTTTACGCTGAACGGCATGGCCGCTCTTCGCGCGGAGTGGATCAGGATCTGGCGCAACCCGGCCGACACCCTTGCGACCGTCGCGTTCAACGCCGTCCTGATGATCGGGGCCTGGTTCCTGCTCCCCCGGAACTGGTTGTTCGAGTGGACCGGACCGTCGGGTTTCGCTCTGGCCCTCGCCGGCTGGATGTACGCCGACGTCACCGCCACCAACGTGCTGGCACCGGACCGCGAGCGCGTTCTCGCCGCACTCGACGACCGGGACGCGCTGGGTGCGTTGCTCGCCGCCAAGGCGGTGGCGCTGTGGATGTTGATCGCCCCGATCTGCGCGACCATCGCGATCGCCGTGGGTGTCGTCGAGCAGGACTGGCTGTTCACGGCGGTGGTGGTGGTCGCGGTGGCGCTGTGCCCGTTCGGTGCACTTGCCGGGTCGAGTCTGGTCGGGGTGTTCTTCCCGTACCACCAGCGGTCGTTGCGGTGGCGGTGGGAGCAACGCGCCCGGTGGCGCACCGTCGTCGTCCGGTGGCTGATCCTGCTGGTGGTGCCGTACGGGGTGTTCCCGGCGTTGTCGGTGGCGATCGCCATGGTCCCGGTCGTGCTGTGGCGCCTCGTGCGACCGGCTGATGTGCACACGCGGATCGGCACCGCGGACTTCGCTCTGTGCGTCGCCCTCGCCGTCGTCATCTCCGCGCTGATGTGGGTCGCGGCACGTCGAATCGCAATGTCACGCATACAACGCCACGAACCGTTGGCGGGCTATCTGCGCGATCGGGACAGGGGCTGAGCCGGATCCGTGCCGGTGTCCTCCACGACGGCGGCTCCGCGCGCCAGGGCCACCGCGGCCATGACGACGGCGATCAGGGCGACGACGAGGACGGCGGTCACCTTCCGGTCGGCGTCGAGGTATTCGCCGAGCACCACGAAACCGAGCGGCGACGCCACGAGGGGTTCCATCACCGTGGTCGCGGGGAGCGACGCCTGCAGCGCTCCGACCTGAAAGGCCGACTGCCCCGCGATCGCCGCGGTGAGGGCGGACGCCCACAGCCAGTCGGCGCGTGTGACCGTGCGCCCGGAGAACCGGGCACCGAGCGGCAACGCGACAACAGCGACAGCACGGAGTCGGTCACAGTCATTCACTGTAAGTGCAGAATGTCCGGTTCGCCCCGAGACGTGAGCGCCGAAGCGCACTCCCGGACACATCGCCGCTCACCTGCGCAGGTGAGTGGGAAAGCGTGCCGGGGCACACGATGCCACTCACGTCAGGAGAGATGCTTCGGCTGGGGGGTCGACTTGTGGAATCGGTCCGATCCGACCTCGTCCTGGCTCGCCTCCGGCGGGCATTCGGCGCTGTATTTGCCGGCGTGTTCCAGGGAGACGACGACGGACTTCGACGTGGGACAGTTGCTGCCGGCCGCCGTGGAATCGAGCGGGACGAGCGGGTTGGTCTCCGGGTAGTAGGCGGCGGCCGAACCCCGGGGCGTGTCGTATTCGACAATCCGGAAGTCGTGGGCGCAGCGGACGCGGTCGTCTTCTGCCCAGTGAGTGAAGAGGTCGACCATGTCGCCGTCGTCGAATCCGAGGGCGGCGATGTCGTCGCGGTGCAGGAAGATCACGCGGCGGCCGCCCTCGATTCCGCGGTAGCGATCGCTGAGCCCGTAGATCGTGGTGTTGAACTGATCGTGGCTGCGGATCGTCTGCAGGATCACGTGCCGCGGGGGCACCTGCAGCACCTCGATCGGGGACACCGCGAATTCGGCGCGCCCCGAGTGGGTGGGGAACGTCCGGGAATCACGCGGCGGGTGCGGCAGGACGAACCCGCCCGGCCGGCGGACGTTGACCTCGTACCCCTCGCAGCCGGGCACCACCCGCGAGATGTGCAGGCGGATGTTCGCGTAGTCGTCCCGCATCTTCTTCCACTCGAGACCGTAGCGGTCGCCGATCGTGGCCTCCGCGATGCGGGTGACGATCCCCACCTCCGAATCGAGGTGCGGACTAGCCGGTTTCAATGGACCACGGGAGGCGTGGACCGAGCACGTCGAGTCCTCGACCGAGATGAATTGCGGCCCGCCGGCCTGGACGTCCTGCTCGGTGCGGCCTTTCGTCGGCAGGATCAGAGCGGTGTCACCGCACACGAGATGCGAGCGGTTGATCTTCGTCGAGATGTGGACCGTCATCCGGGTCTTGCGCAGTGCGGCGGCGGTGACGTCGGTGTCCGGGGCGGCCTGGACGAAGTTGCCGCCCAGCCCGAGGAAGAAGTGCGCCTTGCCGTCACGCATCGCCCGGATGGAATCGACGGTGTCGTAACCGTTCTCGCGGGGCGGATCGAAGTCGAATTCCTTCGCGAGCGCGTCCAGGAAGTGCCGCGGCGGACGCTCCCAGATTCCCATCGTGCGGTCGCCCTGCACGTTCGAGTGCCCGCGCACCGGCAGCAGCCCGGCACCGGGTTTTCCGATGTTCCCCTGGGCGAGAGCGATATTGGTGACTTCCTTGATGATCGCCACCGAGTTGTGGTGCTGGGTGAGTCCCATCGCCCAGCAGAACACGGTGGCGTCGGAATCCCGCAGGAGCCGGGCCGCGTCGGTGATCTGTTCCCGCGACAGCCCGGTCGTGCGGGTGACGACGTCCCAGTCGATGTCGGTGACGTGCTGCTTCCACAGCTCGAATCCGATTGTGTGCTGGTCGATGAACTCCTGATCGAGGGCATCCCATTCGACGAGCAGTGAGCCGAACGCCTGGAGCAGGGCCAGGTCGCCGTTCAGTGCGATAGGCAGGTGCATGTCGGACAAGTCGGTGCCCGGGCCCACCATGCCGCGGGGCGTCTGCGGATTCTTGAAGTTGACCAGGCCCGCCTCACGGAGCGGGTTGATCGAGAGGATCTTCGCACCGTCCTGCTTGGCCTTCTCCAGCGCCGACAACATCCGCGGATGATTGGTTCCCGGATTCTGACCCTGCAGCACAATGAGTTTCGCCTGATAGACGTCGTCCATCGTGACGCTGGCCTTGCCGATGCCGATCGACTCCTGCAGCGCGATGCTGGTCGATTCGTGACACATGTTGGAACAGTCGGGCAGATTGTTCGTCCCGAACGCGCGGACGAACAGCTGGTACGCGAACGCCGCCTCGTTGGACGCCCGGCCGGACGTGTAAAAGATCGCCTCGTCCGGACTGTCCAGGGCGTTCAGCTGATCCCCGATCAGGGTGAAGGCCTCGTCCCATTCGATGGGTTCGTAGTGCGTTCCTCCGGGCCGCTTCACCATCGGATGCGTGATCCGGCCCTGCTGCCCCAGCCAGTGCTCGCTGTGGCAGTCGAGCTCGGCGATACTGTGGCGGGCGAAGAATTCGGGTGTCGCGCGGTCGCGGGTGGCCTCTTCCGCCACCGCCTTGGCGCCGTTCTCACAGAACTCCGCGGCGTGCCGGTGGCCCGGCTCCGGATCGGGCCACGCGCAGCTCATGCAATCGAACCCCTCGGCCTGGTTCAGTTGCAGCAACGTCTCGGCCGTACGGACCACGCCCATGTGCTCGAGCGCGCGCTTCATCGACACGGCGACAGCGGTCGGGCCTGCCGCGTGGTCCTTCGGGGGCCGCACCTCGAGATCGGCCTCGTCGTAGTCCCGTTCCTCGTCCGTGTGTCGCATCATTCAGCCTTTCGTCAGGGCGACCTCCCCACCAGTCGACCGAGATAGTCGATGACGTCGTCGGCCGCGGTGGCCGCGGCGGTGAGCGCGACGTACCCGTCGGGCCGCACCACCACCAGCGTGCCACCGTGTGCCCCGTATGCGCTGCGCGCCAAACCGCGGTCGTCGACGACGTCCACGCCGGGACCGCGGGAATCGCCCACCACCACGTACTTCACGTCGTCGGGCGCATCTTCGGCCAGGGTCTGCAGGATGTGCCGGGAGCCGCCGCCGAACCCGAGGACCGTGAAGTGTGTCCCCCGGAACACGTCGAACAGTCGCAGCGGCGTGCCGTCGGGGCTCAGGCAGGGCGCGTCGGGTGCGCGATCTCCGGCGCGCAGACCCGTCGTCACGTCCCCATCCCGCGACAGTGAACTCCACGGGTAGCCCAGACCGAGTTGCTGGCCGTCTTCGGTCACCGCGCCCGCAAACCCCTCGGAGTCCTCGCGCCCGAGGTTCGAGGCCACCTTCTGCAGTCCCGCGCTGCTCACCCCGAGCGTCCAGCGCGCGAGCGGCAATCGTTCCTCCTGGTACGTGTCGAGGAGCGACGGGTCCGCGGAGCCGGCCAGGACGAGAGCCAGTTTCCACCCGAGGTTGTAGGCGTCCTGGATTCCCGTGTTCATCCCGAGCCCACCGGACGGCGGATGAACGTGGGCCGCGTCCCCGGCCAGGAACACCCGGCCGTCGCGGAAGCGGTCCACCATCCGCACGTTCACATGCCAGGTGGACAGCCACGTCGGTTCGGACAATCGCACGCCGGGGCCGCAGGCGATGTCGTCGAGAACCCGCTGGAAGTACTCGAGCGACGGTTCGGGCAGGTTGCCCTCCTCGTCGAAGTCCGCGAACGGCACTCCCTGGAACTGCCAGGAGTTGATTCCACGGAACGGGCACAACGCGACGAACCCCCGCTCGGGGTGCGTCCACTGGTACCAGCGATCGGGGACCAGCCCGTCGACGGACACGTCGCCGAGGAGCATGCCCTCGATGCCGCCCGTCCCCTCGAACGACACCCCGAGCGCCTTGCGCACCGCGCTGCGCCCGCCGTCGCAGCCGACCAGGTAGCGCGCCATGACGGTCCCGCCGCCGGCGAGCCGGACGGTCACCTTGTCGGTGGTCTGCTCGAAGCCGACCACCTCGACACCGCGCTCCACGTCGATCCCGAACTCCGACAGTCTTTCTCGCAGGATCTGCTCGGTCCGCCACTGCGGGATCATCAGACCGCCGTCGTACGGCCGATCGGGCGTGGGGCTCAGGTCCGCGTGCGGGTCGCTGTCGCGCACCACCTGGCCGCGCACCGCGACCCGGCTGGGCAGGTGCCGGAACCCCGCCTCGACGATCTCGTCGACGATGCCGAGATCGTCCATCACTTCCTGGCTGCGCGCGGTCAATCCCTTTCCCCGCGAACCTGCGAACGGCTCGGGCGACTTGTCGAGGATCCGCACCTCCGCGCCCCGTCGCGCCAGTTCCAGCGCGAGCGTGAGCCCGGTCGGACCGGCACCGGCCACCACTGCCTCGGTAGGGCTCATGGCGTCATCGTATTCGCGACGGCACCGATCCGGCGGGAAAGTCGCTGCACAATCGTCGACGAAGGTTCCCGCTCACCGGTCTCGCGGAGTGATCCTCTCGCTCAGAAGTTTCCGCGGGCGGCTTGTTCGCGTTCGATGGCTTCGAAGAGGGCT
>NZ_JASHKU010000049.1:0-27023 GCF_030056875.1 Rhodococcus sp. IEGM 1351
CGAGGTCGAGACCTGCCAGGCGTTCCTTGTCGGTGAGAGTCTGCTCGATCGTCATCGCTGTCTTCCTGGTTCGAGGGACGGGGGCTTGGTGGCCTGTTGCCTGGGTCACTACGAAAACCCACCCCGCCCACATAGGCAACCGAGCCAGCAGAAGCTAGCCACAGTGCCACCTTCGGCGACCCTCGGACCGATTTTCTTATACAGTCGGACTAGTTGAATCCGCCCGGAGAGGTCTGGCCATGAAGGACGCAGTGCAGTTGGACGAGCTCGACTTCGCCCTTCTCGACGCCATGCACGACGACCCGAAGGCCGGCGTGCTGGAGCTGTCGCGCCGGATCAAGGTCGCGCGGGCCACCGTCCAGGCGCGGGTGCGCAAACTCGAGGAGTCGGGAGTGATCGCCGGGTACGAGCCGCGCCTCGACATCGCGGCCGCGGGGTTCGACGTGCAGGCGTTCGTCACGCTGGAGACGGCGCAGGGCGCGCTCGACTCCGTGACGTCGGAACTGGAGTCGATTCCCGGCGTGCTCGAGGCCTTCGCGACCACCGGTTCGGGCGACATCCTGTGCCGCATCGCGGCGGGTTCCCACCTCGGGCTGCAGCAGACGCTGATCGATCTGAACAAGTCGAGCGTCGTCGCCCGGTCCACCAGCGTGATGGTGCTGTCGGTGATCGTCCCGTACCGGTCGATGCCTCTGCTGCGGACCCTCGACCGGCCGCGCTCGGCGAAGGCCCCGGCCTACCGCACAGCTTCCTCGGAACCGGATTAGCATCACGATCGCCGCCCCTGCTGCACAAACTGAATAGAAAATTCTGGAACTTCTTTCGCGGTGGTGTTCATCGTGGCTATGTGCCGGCCGGCCGGTTGCGGCGCACGAGTGGTGCCCGACACAGTGATCGCCGTAACAGCGCGGGCAGCGGTCGGGAACACCGACCGGGTCGCCCCGAGCCCCCGGCAGCCGAGAAACCGAGAGAAGCCATGAAGAATCTGCTCACCCGATTCGAAGAGAAGGCCCCCGAGATCGTCTTCGAGTGGCACGACACGGAGACCTCCGCACGCGGATGGACGGTGATCAACTCGCTACGTGGCGGCGCTGCCGGCGGCGGAACCCGGATGCGGCGCGGTCTCGACCGGCGCGAGGTGGAGTCGCTCGCGAAGACCATGGAGGTCAAGTTCACCGTCTCCGGTCCGGCCATCGGCGGCGCAAAGTCGGGCATCGATTTCGACCCGACCGACCCGCGCAAGGACGAGGTGCTGCGGCGCTGGTTCAAGGCCGTCACCCCGCTCCTCAAGGCGTACTACGGCACCGGCGGCGACCTGAACGTCGACGAGATGGCCGAGGTCGTGCCGATCACCGAGAGCTACGGCCTGTGGCATCCGCAGGAGGGTGTCGTCAACGGGCACTTCGCGGCCAGCGATCGCGAGCGGGTGCAGCGGGTCGGACAGCTGCGGCTGGGTGTCGCGAAGGTCGTCGAGGATGCGCGGTTCACTCCCGACCCGCAGGCGAAGTACACGGTGTCCGACCTGATCACCGGCTGGGGTGTCGCCGAATCGGTGCGGCACTACTACCGGGTCTACGGCGGCGAACTGGCCGGCAAGCGCGTGATCATGCAGGGCTGGGGCAACGTCGGCGCCGCCGCCGCGTACTACCTGGCGCAGTCCGGGGCCCGGATCGTCGGCATCCTCGACCGCAACGGTGGGTTGTCGAACACCGACGGCTACGACTTCGAGCAGATCCGCGCGCTGTTCCTGGCCAAGGAGGGCAACGAACTCCGCGCGGCAGGCATGGTGCCGTTCGAGGAGATCAACGAGGCGATCTGGAGTTCGGGCGCCGAGATCTTCCTCCCCTGCGCCGCATCACGTCTCGTGACTCGCGACCAGGTGGACCAGTTGATCGCCGGTGGTCTCGAGGTGGTGGCGAGCGGCGCCAATGTGCCGTTCGCGGACGACGAGATCTTCTACGGCCCCATCTACGAGTACGCCGACAAGAGTGTGGCCGTCGTCCCGGACTTCATCGCCAACTGCGGCATGGCCCGGGCGTTCGCACTGCTGATGGAGGGTGACATCGAGGTGTCGGACGAGGCGATCTTCGGGGACGTCTCCGCCACCGTCGCGACGGCGCTCGAGCGTTGCTTCGCGCGTTCGTCGCAGCCGACCGGAATCGCCGGTACCGCGTTCGAGATCGCACTCGATCAGCTCGTCTGACGGCACGGGAGCCCCCCATGAACACCGTTCACGACCCACCGAAATCCACTGGCCTGCAGCAGGCGATGAAACCGCGGCAGCTGGTGATGATGAGCCTGGGCGGCGCGATCGGCGCCGGATTGTTCGTCGGCTCCGGCGCGGGTATCGCCGTCGCCGGGCCCGCCGTGCTCGTCTCCTTCCTCATCGCCGGATTCCTCGTCGTCCTCGTGATGCGGATGATGGGCGAGATGGTGGCCGCCGACCCCGACAGCGGCGCGTTCTCCGTCCACGCCGAGAACGCGATGGGCCCGGTCGCCGGCCGGACGATCGGCTGGCTCTACTGGGTGCAGGTCGTCATCGTGGTGGCCGCGGAAGCGACCGCGGCGGCGGCGATCACCGCCGCCTCCATACCCGCAGTGCCCCAATGGGTGGCAGCCCTGGCGTACATGAGTGTGCTGACCGCCGTGAACCTGGCGGGCGTCTCCCGTTTCGGCGAGTTCGAATTCTGGTTCGCCGCACTGAAGATCGTGGCGATCGTCGCATTCCTGGCGGTCGGTTCCGCGATGATCCTCGGGGGGATTCCGAGCTTCGACGCGCCGGGTCTGTCGAACCTCACCGGCCACGGCGGGTTCGCCCCCAACGGTGTCACCGGTATCGCGGCCGGCCTGCTGATCGTGGTCTTCGCGTTCGGCGGCACCGAGGTGATGGCCATCGCGGCCGCCGAGACGTCGGAACCGCGGCGCAACGTGAGCCGGGCGGTGCGGTCCATCGTGTGGCGGATCCTGGTGTTCTACGTCGGTTCCGTCCTCATCATGGTGACGGTGCTGCCGTGGACCGCCGACGAACTCGCGACGGGACCGTTCGTCGCGGTCCTGAACGCCGCGCACGTCCCCGGCGCCGGCGCCGTCATGACCGTCGTCGTGGTCATCGCACTGCTGTCGTCGCTGAACGCCATGCTGTTCAGTGGCTCCCGGATGATCTACTCGCTGTCCGAGCGTGGGGCGGCGGCGAAGGTGTTCGGCCGGGTGTCGGGCAACGGTGTTCCCCGCGTGGCGGTGCTGGCGTCGGTGACGTTCGGGTTCGTCACCGTCGTCCTCAACTACCTGGCCCCGGATCGTGTTCTCCCGCTCCTGCTCAACGCGGTCGGCTCGACGATTCTGGTGCTGTGGACGTTCGTCACCGTCTCGCAGATCGCGTTGCGGCGGCGCGCCGAGAAGTCGGGCCGAACGGATCTGCCGCTGAAGATGTGGGGCTTCCCGTATCTGTCGTATGTCGCTCTCGCGCTGCTGGCCGCGGTCGCGGTGCTGGCGTTGTTCGACGACGCGGCACGCAACCAGCTGTTCGCGACGCTCACGTTCACATGTGCGATCACACTGGCCTGCTGGGTACTCG
Source organism: Rhodococcus sp. IEGM 1351 (assembly GCF_030056875.1). Taxonomy (NCBI): domain Bacteria; kingdom Bacillati; phylum Actinomycetota; class Actinomycetes; order Mycobacteriales; family Nocardiaceae; genus Rhodococcus; species Rhodococcus sp. IEGM 1351. The sequence goes on from NZ_JASHKU010000049.1 coordinate 3,575, forward strand.
GACGCAGGCAACAGAGCGCGGCCGCCGACACCACACCGGAGAAGACGCCCGAGACCGTCGGCTGAGACGACAGCGCGGTCTCACGGATGTCGAGGGGTCATCCGTGGGGCCGCGGCGGTCTCCCGCTCAGCGGACACGTTCCGGTCGCCGAACCTCCCGCCGCCTACCGTCGAACGCACGCGACGAAGGGCCGGGAATGACCACACATCCAGACGTTTTCGCCCCGGCCAGGCTGGGCCCCATCACGTTACGCAATCGGGTCATCAAGTCGGCCACGTTCGAGGGCCGCACTCCCGACGCGCTGGTCACCGACGAACTGATCGAATTCCACCGCCGGCCCGCGGCGGGTGGGGTCGGGATGTCGACGGTGGCCTACTGCGCCGTGGCACCGGAGGGTCGCACCGAACGCGGGCAGTTGTGGATGCGCCCGGACGCTGTGCCCGGGCTGCGCAGGCTCACCGACGCCATCCACGCCGAGGGTGCGGCCGCATCCGCCCAACTCGGGCCGCAGTGGCCGGGCGCTGACCCCGGAACCTCGACGAACATGAACGCCAACTAGGTCATTGCCAACCGGGCACTTGAGCTTCTCGGCCACCGCCGCGGCGACTACCACCTCGTCCATCCCCTCGACCACGTCAACATGGGCCAAAGCACCAACGACGTCTACCCCACCGCGGTGAAGGTGGCGGTGCAATTCGCGTTGCGCCGCCTGCACACCTCGATGCGTGAGTTGGCCACCGGATTCGCCGCCAAGGCCGACGAATTCGCGGACGTGGTCAAGATGGGACGCACCCAGCTCCAAGACGCCGTCCCGATGACCCTGGACCATGAATTCGGCACCTACGAGATCATGCTCGGCGAGGACGCCGACCGGCTCCTGGAGGCCGCGGCCCTGATCCACGAGATCAATCTCGGCGGCACCGCAATCGGCACCGGCCTCAACGCCCACTCCCGCTACGCCGAACTCGCATGCCGGCACCTGCGGGACACTGCCGGCATTCCCCTGACCACGGCCGTCGACCTGGTCGAGGCCACCCAGGACGTCGGCTCGTTCGTCCAGGTTTCCGGTGTGCTCGAACGCACCGCAGTGAAACTGTCGAAGATCTGCAACGACCTGCGGCTGCTCTCCTCCGGCCCCCGGGCGGGATTCTCCGAGATCAACCTTCCCCCCGCCCAAGCCGGATCGTCGATCATCCCGGGAAAGGTCAACCCGGTCATTCCCGAGGTCGTCAATCAGGTCGCCTTCGAGGTGATCGGCAACGACGTCACCGTCTCCATGGCCGCGGAGGCCGGCCAACATCAGCTCAACGCGTTCGAGCCGATCATCGCCCACAGCCTGTTCCAGTCGATCACTCACCTCGACCGCGCCTGCCGCACGCTCGCCGCGCGGTGCATCACCGGGATCACCGCCAACACCGACTACCTTCGGCAGACCGTCGAGCACTCCATTCGCAGTGATCCCTGTGCGCGGCCGGAGCCTTCCCGGGCGGGCCCGTCTTCCTTTTCAAAGAGCACAACGGATGCTCCACATGCGGCCGCGGCGGCGGCGGCGGCGCCGGTGATGCCGCCGCCGATGACGACGACGGGAAAGTCACCTTCAGCCGTCCGCTGAATTCGTCCGGTGACCAGTGCAAGTCCAGTTTGCGTTGCACGAGCCTGCGCAGAGCCGAGTCCGCAAGAAGCTTGTACTCGCGTGGTCGACGGCGATTCTGCGCCGCCGCTTCGTGGGCGGACCGCGGCAGGTAGCGGCCGTGCGCATTGGTGTGCCGGTCGATCTCCCGCTTGACCGTCGAGGGTACGCGGTCGAGTTCGCGGGCGACTTGACGGATCGAACAGCCGAGATGTCGCAGGTCCGCGACCTGCAGCGTTCAGCCAACGACAGGTACCGCCCCGACGGTGGCTTCGCCGCGAGGAGGGCCCGGCTCCGCCGGGCCGCGAGTCGGATGTTGGTGCCGGTCTTGCGGTGCATTCCGAGGATTCTGCTTGCCGAGGTATTGGATTCGCCCTGCCTGCGCAGTTCCCAGTACCGCGTGTCGCGGACAGCCTTCCGCAGCTGAGCTGGTGTCGGCGCGGGATTGAGCTCGGCAGCGACCAGATGCGCCGATTCTTTCACCGCCGCCCGCAGCGCCGCTTGATCGCCCTTTCTGATCCGGTGCTCACGTAGCGCGCGTCGCGCTTCCCACGCATCTGCCCGGCGCACCTCAAGCCGCAGCTGTCGACGAACGTCCGCGACACTAAAACCCTGGTCGCGGAGGTGGTGGAAGCGGCGCTCGATCCACCGATACGCAGTCGACCTACCGACACCAGCCCGCTAAGCAGCGACCTCCACCATCGCGCCGCGGTTGTGTTCACCCCAGAAGGAGCTTTCGACATCATGGGCGACCTGCCTGTGGTGACGTCGATACGCACCCGCGCCACTTCTTCGGCCACGTCGCAGACGGAAGAGTGGTTCCCTCCCCGACGGACGAACGATGGACGTCATTGATCCCGCCCAGGGAGAGGCCGTCGCACGTGCAGCCTCGGCGACCGCAATGGAAGTAAATCGCGTGGTGACATCGTCTCGACAATTCTTCGACGATGAGGCGACGCCGGATCGCGCGTTGTTCAATGCGAGGTTCGATTCTGTTCCACTACCCACGCGGCGATCTGTGCGCGGGAGGTGAAGCCGAGTTTGGCCAGCACATGCTCCACATGCCCCTGGGCGGTGCGCGGCGAGATCACGAGTCGAGCTGCGATCTCCTTATTGGTCAGCCCCTCAGCGACCAGATCGGCGACCTGCCCCTCCCGTTTGGTCAGTTTCGGCAGCATTGCGGTCGGCGCCGGCGGGGCGCCCGGGGCCCGCTCGCCGAGGGCGTAAGCGACGGCAGCATCGAACCCCAGCCGCCGGCCCTCCCGGCTGGCCTCCGCGAATCCACGCTCACCGAGCGCCCGACGACTCGTCCGTTCGCACTCCTCGTGGTGGACGAGCAACCCCGGAAACACGACCGCGTCGCTGCCGACCGACCGACTCAACTCCTCGGCGGACCCCAGCAGCACGGCCGCGCGGCGTGGTTTCTTCTCTCCGGCGGCGATCCAGGCCAGCGCCTCGAGGCCCGAGGCGGCGGTGCGCCGGTTGCTCGCCTCTCGCGTCAGGCGCAACGACCGTTCGAGCAGTCCCCCCGCCCGATCTGCATCCCCCTGACGCCACTCCGTAACGCCCATGACCCACAGTGCATAGGACCGATACACGACCTCACCGCGTGCCTGTGAGAGCGCGAGCACCTGCCGATAGCACTCGAGGGCTCGTTCCGTCTCGCCGCGCAGGGTGTTGGCCAGCCCGAGCATGTTCGTCGCGCCGGTCTGGAGCGGAAGGTTCTGCCGTGCGCGGAACGTGTCGAGTGCGTCTTCCAGGCGCGAGCACGCGCGGCCCAGTTCGCCGCCGAAGATCGCCAGGATGCCGTCAGAATAGGCAGCGAGGGCCTCGATCATGGCGTCAGTCGACTGTTCGGCGAGCGCGAGTCCCTCGTCCACCAGCGCGGCGCCCGCCTGAAGATCACCCTGGACCTCGGCTAACACGCTGGCCGCGTACAACGCCTTGGCCCGGTCGACACTCGGCCCCCCGGTGGTTCCGGCCAGGAAGCGGGCGAGCCACCGGCGTCCTTCGCTCAGTAGACCACTGGCACTCCAGAACGGGAACAGGGCCGCGGCGATCCGCAGACCGGCATCCGGGCTGTCGGACACGCAGAACTCCAGGGCTTCCCGGAGATTCGGTTGCTCCCGCTCGAGCCGGTTGACCCATTCGAGCTGTCGTGAACTGATCCAGTCGGCCTCCCCCGTAAGCACAAACTTCTGGTACCAATCCCGGTGGCGTCGGCACAGCTCCTGTAAGACGGCCTTGTCGTGGAGCTTCTCGCGGCCGTAATCGCGCACTGTGTCGAGGAGCCGGAACCTCACCGCAGTGCCGGATTCCTCGCGGATCAGGATCGATTTGTCCACCAGCGAGGCCATCGTGTCGAGTAGCTCGGCCGCATCCAGTCCGCGTCCACATACCACCTCGGCGGCATCGAGCTCGAATATGCCCGAGAACACCGCCACTCGGGCCCACACTCGTTGCTCAACCGGTGTGCACAGCTCGTAGCTCCAGTCGATGCTCAATCGCAATGTCTGCTGCCGCGATGGTGCGCGCCGGCTGCCCTGGGTCAGCAGCGCATATCGGTCGGTGAGCCGGGCCAGGATCTGCTCCGGCGACATCGCTCGCAGTCGGGCCGCAGCCAACTCGATCGGCAACGGCAACCCATCCAGGCGCTGACAGATCTGGGCCACCGCGGTCTTGTTGTCCTCGGTCAGTTCGAACCCCGGGACGGCCGTGGCGGCGCGCTCAGCGAACAGCATGACCGCGTCGTAGCTGGGCAGTCCCGACAACGACGACTGCCGGTCCGGATCGGGTACCGTCAGCGGCGGCACCCGGAGCGACTCCTCCCCACCGATTCCCAGAAGCTCACGGCTGGTGGCGAGAATCCGCAGACCCGGGCAAGCCCGCAGCAGCGTGTCGGCGAGGTCCGCCACGGCGTCGACCACCTGCTCGCAGTTGTCCAGGACCACCAACAGTGACCGCTCGGCCACGAACTCGACGAGCGCCTCACGCAGAGGCCGCGCCGAATAGTTCCTCAGACCTAGCGCTCCGGCCACCACATTGGCGAGCAGCGACGCATCGGTCAGTTCACCCAACTCCACCAGCCACACCCCGTCAACGAAATCGCGTTGCACCGTCGCGGCCACCCGCAACGCGAGGCGCGTCTTACCGACACCACCGATCCCGGTCAAAGTCACCAACGGTGAGCGGGACAGCATCTCCCTGGTCTCGGTGATTTCACTACGGCGCCCGACAAAGCTGGTCAGCTCGACGGGAAGATTCCCCGCACCACGCACGCCATCCGCGACCGACGAAAAGCGAACGACCGCAGCACGCTCGTCGGAATCAACAACGGTGCGGATGGGGTTCGGCGCTCCCGGCAGTGCATTCGATCCGCCGCCGTGCAACGCCATCTCATCGACCGGGAATCCGTTGAGGCCCTCGATCCGTCGCAGCTCGTCACCAAGCTCGACGGCGGAGGGCCGATCCTGAGGGTTCGCGGCCATCGCTCGGGCGATCTCCGCGGACACGTCCTGGTCGATGCCGTGCCCGTGCAGGTCCGGCACCGGTTCAGTGGTGATCCGCAGGAACTGGGCCACCACCTGCTCACCGGTGCGGCGCTCGAATGCCGCGTGGCCGGTCAGGGCACTGAACAAGACGGCACCGAGCCCGTAGACATCCGACGCAGTGCTCGGCGGATCACCCCTGAGCACCTCCGGGGCGGTGAACGCCGGCGACCCGGTCACCGTTCCGGTGCCGGTCTCGAAGCCGCCGGAGATATGCGCGATTCCAAAATCTGTCAGCGCCGGCTCACCATAATCGGTGAACAAGATGTTGGCGGGCTTGATATCGCGATGCAGAATCCCGAGTCGGTGGGCGGTCGACACCGCCCCGGCCATCTTCACCCCCAACCGCAGCGCCTGGTCCAACGGCAGCGGACCATGTCGGCGGATCCGCGCCTCCAGCGAGTCCTGCGCGTGGTACTGCATCACAATGTACGGGCGACCCTCCTCTGTGTCGCCGACCTCCAGGACATTGACGATGTTCGGGTGCCCGCTCAACCGGCCCATCGCCCGCTGCTCCCGCAAGAACCGCGCCCGATTCACCTCGTCCAGGTCTGCGGTGAGCACCTTGACGGCCACAATCCGATCCACATCAGGCTGCGTACATCGGAAGACGACACCGAAGCCGCCACGCCCGATCTCCTCGGCGTCCCCGAATCCGACCGCCGACAATGCCGCAGCGACCGCCGGCCCGATGTCACGCTGCGTTACGAGTGGATCATCGTCTCTGACCATCGGCAACCCAGCGATTCATCCTATTCGTGGCATCGACGATCGACACCGCGCGTCCTCAGCGCGAAGACTGTGCCCTCAGGATATCCACCATCCAGCACGCTGGACCTCCTCCCGAGCACACACACTTTGCAACGGCCCGCGCCAGGTCCATCGAGGCCTTCGAGAGCCGCTACATCCCCGCTGGACCCTGACGGCATCTGATGCCCCACCCGCGGGGACCAGGCACCCGGAAGACCAGCCCGTTGACACGGCTGGTGGGTGCTTGTCGAGCACCGCGGGCGCGGCGACGTCAGGCGACGTCAGGTGCGGGTGTTGCGTTTGAGCCAGCCCCACCCGACGGTGGTCACTCCGAACAGGACAATCCTCAAGGACCGCGAGCCCCTGACAACGAGCCCGAGGACGACAGACACCAGCCACACCAGGAGAAACCGATGAGCGAGCATCTGTTTTCATCGCATCCGCGGGCACCTGCCGCACTGGACGATGATGCCGACAAGAGGGACCGTGGACGGGTGAGCGGCTCGACTCGCCATCACACGCACCGCTGGACGGAGCTTCTTCGTCCGCGACCCGGCTGGCGGCGAGCATCGGCTTGCACCAGCTTCCGCATCTTTCTCCGCACCGTGGCAACGTCCGTCCTGACCCGCGGCGGCGCGGAACACCCTTCGGTCAATGAGGATCCGTTTCTCCGCACCGCGAACCTGCCAGTTCAGTGGTCAGCTACTCTTTCAGCCGCAAAATCCGCGGGCGCAGCCAGCGCCGTTCGGGGTCCGCTCCGATTGAACGAATGTTTCGTGGTCACGATGGGGATGCGTGTTCTGCACGCGGTGGGCGAACTGTTTTTGCTGTTCTTCAGGGGTCACTGAACGAACGGAACGAGGTCCTCGACATGACGCGATCGCCTATCTGTGCCAAGACGCACCTGCCCGCTGCCGTGCGTACCAGCAACGGCCGCTTACCCGCACAGTCCACAGCACCTCCGCGAGAAGAGTCGCCTAGATCGGCGGGGCCGTGCGTTGCCGTCACCGCGAAGCCCGCGGCGGCACAGGCAATTTACGCGCCGATGTTGACGACGACATGCGACCGCGGCCAAGGCGAATGCGTGCGGGATTGCGGCCTCAAAGCGACTGGTGACTCACCGGACGGCACGTTGGTGCGAGCCGTGCTTACCTCGCGTGATCGCGCGGTACCGGGCGTGAAACTGATTCGACGTAAGACCGAACTCGACGAATATATCGGCAGCACTGGGACCTCCGAACGGCTCCCATTTCTGGTGAAAGTCCAGGATCGCCAGCTGATATCGGTCCCCTTCAACGGTACCCATTGCATAACCTCTCTTCATACAGTCCTTGTGGTGGCAGGACGCCTGCGCGTGTTCTGCATTAAATCCTCAGCGATTTCGTCGTGGCTCTAGCTGGCGCGGAGACTCGGCGGGTAACTCACACCGCCCTTCGCCTCGTCTGACAACGCCGCGTTCGAGTGGGATTGATGATGCCGAGGATTACCGGAATGTATTCGGCCTTCTTCACCACCTAGATGACTTCGGTTTTCATGTCAGGCGCCGTCGTGCGCCGTTCGAACTGTGCTTGCGCTCACACTCTCGCTACCCTACGTTAGTTGAACTGAACTCAACTCAATTTGCGCCAAGCAAGTTGCGACAGGCCAGCGGAGGCAATACGTGGACCAGTTGTTCATCACTCTGACCAGCGGCATCGCGAACGGCGCCGTCTACGGTCTCATCGGACTCGGATTGGTGATCATCTTCCGGTCCACCGACGTCATGAACTTTGCCATGGCATCGATGTCCACTCTCGCTATCTACATGGCGCTCAGCCTCCATGGGTGGGGCGCCGGCATCATCGTGGCCCTCGTCGTTGCGGTGGCCTTCGGTGCACTGAGCGGACTCGTCGTACGGGAGACACTCATTCGCCCCCTGGGGCAGGGCAAACTCTTTGCCGCCCTCGTTATCACGATGGGCTTGTCAATCATCGTCGAACATCTGATCGGCCAGTTCTGGGGCGAACAACCGCAACGGTTCCCACAGCTCATCGAAGGCACGGTCACCGTCGGCAACTCCAATCTCCTGCTGCAGGACCTTGCAACGATCGCCATAGCCGCCTGCGCGGTATCCGGAATCGCCTTCCTGTTCACGCGCACCCCGCTCGGCGCCGCTATGCGCGCAGTCGCCGAATCCGCGGTGACCGCCGAGATCTTGGGAATCAACGCGCACAAGGTCGCACGGATCGCCTGGGCACTCGGCATGGCGCTCGCGGTGCTCGCAGTCTTCCTCTACGCCCCCAAAACCGGTCTCACCCCGGTAGTTCTGGCTCCGATCCTCTTCCGGGCCTTCGCCGGTATTCTGCTCGGCGGGCTCACCAGCATGTACGGCGCCGTCATCGGCGGACTCATCATCGGCGTACTGGACAACCTCGCTGCCGCGTACATCTCGGCCAGCTTCCGCGACACGTTCGTCTTCACCATCGCGGTGCTGGTCCTCCTCATTCGACCTCAGGGCATCTTCGGTCGCCAAACCTTCGAGAGGGTCTGAAATCCATGACCACAACACAGATCCCGGACCGGCAGGGGAGCCGGACCAGCCAGCGGATGTACTCGGCCGCCCAGGTCCTCGGCGGACCACTTGCCGCTGTGCTGACAATCCTCATGCTGTCCGCGGGCATCGTGCCCTCCTACAACGTGTACACGGTCGGCCTGGCCGCGGTGTACGGCCTCATCGTCCTGTCCATCTCGTTGCTGGCGAACTGGACCGGCATCTGGTCGATCGGCCATCCCGCCATGGTCGCAATCGGCGCGTACGCGACCGCGTACGGCAGTGGTCACGACTGGGGACTCAGCTTCACCGTCCTGGTCGCGATAATCCTGTGCGCGGCGACAGGTGGATTCCTCGGATTCGTCGGATCCCGGTTCTCCGTGTTGTACGTCGCACTGCTGACACTGGCGTTCACGCTCGTCGTCCTCGAGATCATCGGCGCATGGAAGAGCGTGACCGGCGGCGACCAGGGTGTGCCTGTGGATACGTTCGATTCGGTCCTGGGCGAGGTCATGCCCTCGTCGGACGAGGTGGTCTTTCTGGCTGTCGCGATACTGGGCGTCGCGCTGACGGTCTCGGTTCTCGTGCGCCGCACCACGCTGCGGATGCGGATGGTCGCGGCAAAAACTCACCCGCTCGCGAGCAAATCTATCGGCATCGCGCCGGAGTTCCAGTCGAGCCTCGGCTTCGCGATCAGCGCGGGAGTCGCTGGCCTATCCGGTGTGCTCCTGGCCTTGTTGTCGGGGTTCGTCAGCCCTGAGGGCTTCTCCATGGTGTTCGCCGTCAATTTGATTGCTGCGACCGTCCTCGGCGGCACGGGCAGCATTGTCGGCGCAGTTGTCGGTGGCGTATTCCTCGCATTCGCTCCCACGCTGGCTGCGACGTTGTCGATCGACCAGCCGTACCTGATCGGTGGCATTCTCATCCTGACGCTGTTGTTCCTAGCCGACGGCATCGTGCCGACTGCCGCCTCGTTGCTGTACCGATTCGTCCCCGCGACGAGATCGCTGAACCACCGACCTCTGTCGGCGCTGCCCGCCGAGGCGCCCATCGGCACCGACGGTCGGGGCAGCAGCCTCGGCACAGACACCGAGCCGGTCCTCACGACCGAGGGCCTCGGCGTGCGCTTCGGTGGCCTCCAGGCGGTCGATGGTGTCGATCTGCAGGTGCTACCAGGTGAGGTTCTCGCGATCATCGGCCCGAACGGCGCAGGCAAGACCACATTCGTCAATGCCCTGTGCGGGCTGATCGGGGGCGGTGACCTCACTGGCACGATCGCGCTCGACGGCAAGCAACTCCATTCTGTGCGCGCTACCCGGCGCCGCTCGCTCGGCCTCGGCCGCACCTTCCAACACGCCGAGCTCTTCGGCGAACTGACCGTGCTCGAGAACGTCAGCGTCGTCAACCGGTGGGGCAGGCGCTCCGAGCGGGACACAGCCCTTCGAATTCTGGACAGTGTCGGCTTGGCCGAACACGCCCATCGGCTTCCCAAGGAGCTGCCGTTCGGTTTGCAGAAACGCGTCGACCTCGCCCGTGCGATCACAGCACTCGCCGATAATCCGCACCTGATCGTCCTCGACGAACCGTTCGGTGGTCTCGACGTGGACGAACGTCAGACACTCGCTCGTCACATCCGTCAACTGTCGACGTCGGGCACATCGGTGGTGATCATCGATCACGTTCTCGATGATCTGTTCGCCGTCGCCGATCGGGTCGCGGCATTCAACTTCGGCAAGCTCATCGCCACCGGCACCCCGGACACAGTCCTGCAGAACCAGCAGGTCCGTGATTCGTACCTTGGCGACATCCATGCCGATCTGTTGGCACCGGAGGTCGACAGTTCCGGGACACCGTTGATCTCCGTGCACGGCATAGAACACCACTACGAGGGTGTGCGGGCACTCGAGGGCATCGACCTCGACGTCCACGCTGGTGGCATTCTCGGCATCGTAGGCGCGAACGGCGCGGGCAAAAGCACCCTGGGGCGAATCCTGCACGGGGACATCTACCCCACCGACGGAATCCGGATCCTCGGTGATTCGAAAAACCTCCGTATCAGCCTGGTGCCCGAGGGCCGCGCCTTGTTCCGGACACTGTCGGTCCGCGAGAACCTCGAGGTCGCCGCGTATGCCGCGGGCATCTCGGGCCGAAAGCTCACCCAGCGTCTCGCGGAGCTGCAGGATCGGCTCCCGGAACGAGTGCGGACCCGGATGAGCCTTCCGGCCGGCTCGTTGTCCGGTGGCGAGCAGCAGCTCGTCGCGATCGCCCGCGCTCTGATGGCCGATCCCGACGTGCTGATTCTCGACGAACCAGCGTTGGGCCTGTCCCCGGCGATGGTCGACGAGGTCTACTCGCAGATCAATACCCTTGCATATCAGGGAATCACCACGATCTTGCTCGATCAGTCGCTGACGCGCGCACTCGGCGCATGCACCGACGTCGTCGTGCTGCGTCAAGGCGGCGTCGTCGCGCGCGGCAACAGCAGGACCCCGGGCTTCGACCAGATCGCCGAGACGGCATACTTCGGCACCGACGTCGCCGCCCCTGTTCAGGACGTCGCGCGATGAACTCGGCGCGCGACAATGATCGACGCACTCGAACTGTGAGATAGGACAGCGTATGACGAACGGACACGGAAGATTTGAGGGCGCGATCGCTCTGGTCACAGGTGCGGGCTCCGGGATCGGGGCGGCCGTAGCGAAGCAACTCGCCAGCGAGGGCGCAGCCCGCGTGTATGCACTCGATGTCAACGATGAGGCGCTGATCAGAGAGTACGGAGAAGGATCCGAGACGATCGTCTCCCGAGTGACCGATGTGTCGTCCTCCGTGCACGTAAACAACGCGGTCGCCGCCGTGCTGGAATCGGACGGCAGGCTCGATGTCGTCGTCCATGCTGCCGGCATCGATGACCCGGAGGCGAAGCGGGTCATGACCGAGGCGATCGCGTCGAACACCCCGATCGACATCACGGCGGATCTCACTGACGAGCAGTGGCGTCGGCTGATGGCGGTGAACCTGGACGGTACATTCCACGTCGTCCGCGCGGCGGTCGCGGCGATGAAGCCGAAGGGCGGCGCTATCGTCGTGATCGGTTCGTCGTCGGTGTTCGACACCCTGACCGGATATCCGCACTACGCGGCGTCGAAGGCCGCGGTGCACGCGTTCTGCCAGGCGGTGGCGAAGGAAGTGCTGGCCTTCGGTATCCGGGTCAATGTCGTTGCGCCGGGCCCGACCGACACGGGCATGGCAGCCCGCACGCCGGACGAACTCAAAACCGGCTACGTCAACAACAGCGCCGTCCCCTATGCCGCCCCCGACGAGATCGCGGACAATGTCCTGTTCCTCGCCTCCGAACAGGCACGCAACGTCGTCGGCGCGGTCCTACTCAGCAATAGGGGAAGATTCACGGTCTGAGTTCAACCGTCGGCCTACCGCGTCCCGTCCCGAATCCCACGGGGCGGGAAGCGCTTTTGCTTACTCGACGCCCACGCGGGTTCGCGGCGAACCTACACGCCGGGCACACCGGAACAACACCGCACCGCGGTGCACCTGCTTGCCCGCCCAGCGCCCGGACGGCGGAAGCCGCACCCCTCCGGACGAGCAGGAGGGTGCGGCTTCTCGGCAGGAGGAAGAGGGTGCCGCGGTGTCACCTAGGGGATGCGAAGCCGCCCTGGTCCACGAACTTTCCGCCCTGCACCTCGACGTGAACCACGGCGTGGGATCCTTCGTGACTGTCTTCGCTGAACTCGAGCGGCGGCATCACGCCGGTCTCGATTGTGCCGGTGGAGGTGACTGCGGCGGCGATGGACTCGGAGGTGATGTCACCGTCGATGCCAGCGAGTACCTGCGCGAACGCCTTCGCCGAACCATACGTCGCGAGCGAGTAGAAGTCAGGCTTCGCGCCGGGTTCGAACTTCGCCAGCGCCTGACGGTATTCCTCCACCGCAGGGTCCTCGGCTGTCGGCGGAAGTGTCAACGACACGGCACGGAAACCCTCCGCGTTCGCACCGGCCAAGTCGAGAAGACCGTTGCCGACAGTCGGCGAGTAACCGTAGCTGCGTGTCTGAACCCTCTGCAGGGCCATCTCGTTGAGGTATGCGGCAGCCTCCTGGATCGGGAGGATCACCAGAACGGCGTCCGGTGCGGAGGAGCGGATCTGGGCGACGAAGGGGCTGTAGTCAGTGGCGCCGAGCTTGACTTCGATGGTGGACACATCTGCTCCTCCCTTCGCGAGTTCGGCGGAGGCGACGTCGCCGACCTTGACGAAGGCGGCGGGGTCGTTGCGGATCACAGTGACCTTCTTGGCGCCGTCGTCGAGCGCCCACTGCGCGGCGGCAACCGCCTGGTCCTCGTAGAGCGTCTGGGTTCCGAACAGGCCGGCCTGCGGCGGGTCGTACCACGACGTCGAACCGCCGTAGGTGCCGAAGATCGGGACCTCGTTCCGCTCGAGCACGAATGGGAAGGTGGCCTCCGACGTGGCGGTGCCGTTGGCGCCGACGATCGCCTGGACCTTGTCACGCGAAATCAGCTGCCGTGCCACCTGAATGGTTTGCTGCGGGTCGAAGGCATTGTCGACCGCAGTCCACTCGACCTGGCGGCCGTTGATGCCGCCATCGGCGTTGAGTTGGTCGAAGAAGACCCGGGTTCCCGCTTCCTGCGGAATGCCGCCCGACGCCTGGGGGCCCGAAAGGGGCAGCCAGGCACCGAGTTTGATCGGCTCGCCGGGTCCGCTGCCGCCGCCCCCTGCGCTGCCGCAGGCGGTGAGGGTCATGGCCAGCGCTACGCCGACCGCAATGAGAGACTTACGCACAACATCCTCCTTGAATCGAGTTCAATTCAGGTACGATATAGGGGAAACAATATGACGGCAATCACATCGAGAGGATTCCGCCCTGGGTGCAACCCTCCCCCGGAGACGCGGGTGACGACCCGACTGGACGAAACTCTTGAACTGACTTCAATTAGGGCGATACTGTGACCGCAGACACTTGCAGCCACGCAACGGAGGACCACGATATGCCAGGAATCGACACCGACATCCTCGTCATCGGCGCGGGAATGGCAGGACTGACCGCCGCCGCCCGGTCCCTGAGTCGGGGTAGTTCGGTCATCGTCGTCGAGAAGGCGGCGACGGTCGGCGGGTCGGCTCAGTTCGCCGGGTACGCGTGGACGGCGCCGACGCACGAGGTGATGGACGAAGTCAACCCCGACGGCGACCACGCCTTGCGTCGCGCGCTCGTGGACGGATTCGCTCCGGGTATCGAGTGGATTCGCTCGCTCGGCGTCGAGTGTGCAGACGCTGTGACGGTCCTGCGCTACGGCACGGGCCATCAGTTCGACACCAACCAGTACATCGACGAGTGCCGCAAGCGAATCCGGGCCGGCGGCGAACTGCTCACCAGCACCAGCACGCTCGGGCTACTTACCGAGAACGGTGCCGTCGTCGGTGCGCGGATGCTGCTGGCGGACGGCACCGAACGAGAGATCCGCGCTCGCGCAACGATCCTCGCGACCGGCGGATTCCAGGCGAATTCCGAGGCGGTGGACAAGCACATCCATCCGGCGGCGAGCGCGATGCAGCTTCGTTCCAACCCGACCAGCGTCGGCGACGGACTACGGCTGGCCGAAGCTGTCGGTGCCGCGACCGGGAAGGACCTCTCCGGTTTCTATGGTCACCTCATTCCCGCCTGGGTGAGCTTCCGTGACCCGTCCGACTTCGTGGCGCTCTCGCTGTACTACAGCGAGCACGCGCTGCTGTTCAATCTCGATAACCGCCGGTTCACCGACGAGACCATTGGCGACCACCTGACCACTATGACCCTGCTCGAGCAGCCCGAGTCCCGCGGACTGCTGGTGGCCGACGCGCGGGTCTACCGCGACTGGATCACCGGCAGCTATGTCGAAGGCGCCGTTGCCATCGACAAATTCGACCTCGCACAACGCCGCGGCGGCAGGTGTGGACTCGCCGAGAGCCTCGACGATCTCGCGTACCTGCCCGCAGAGTGGGGATATGACGGTACCGCGATCGCCGAGCAGATCCGCACGATCAACGCGGCAGGAAGCGCGGTCCAGCCGCCACGTACCTACGACGCGCAGCCCTTGGACAAGGGCCCGTACTACGTGATCGAGGCGTGCCCGGCGCTGACCTTCCCGTTCCACGGCGTGCGCATCGACGAGACCGGCCGTGTCCTCGCCGCTGCAGGCGGAACAATCGAGGGCCTGTTCGCAGCCGGATCCGATACCGGCGGACTCTACGACCACGCCTACACCGGCGGTATCGCTCCCGCTCTGGTGTTCGGCCTCGCCGCGGCGGACCGAGCTGCAGCCGATCGTGCGAGTGTCACCGCGTGACACAGCCGCAAGGCCACTACTGAAAAGGCGGTTCACCATCGATGTCGATCCGAACGGCGCATGGCACACGATCCTCCAGTGCGTCATACCGACTGATCGGAAAAGGAGATTCATGGTGCAGACCGCTGCGGTTGCGCCCTCGCTCCGAGACCCGCTGCGCAACGCGGACTTCTGGGTCCTCGTTGCCGTCCAGTGCGTGACCAATGTGTGCGTCTGGGTTTTCGTCGTTGCGGTCCAGTGGACGCTGACCGTGTCCGGAGAGTCGTCGACGGTCATCGCCTCCGTTCAGACGGCGCTGGCGATTCCCTTTCTCCTGCTTGCTCTTCCGATGTACGTCTGGGGTGAGCGCGGGGCGGGGCAGATGTTGACGCAGGCGCGCTGCTTGTACTTGCGGGTGCGGCGGTGGCCGCGGCCGTGATCGCCAGCATCGGCGACGTGCCCCCTGGCTGATGCTCGCCGCGGTCAGTGCGGTCGGCGTCGGGTTGTCCACTATCACGATCGCGTGGCAATCGCTCATGCCGCACATCGTGGGCCGACCCCTCGCGGGTACCGCGGCGATCCTCGATGGCGCCTCCTACAACGGCGCCCGTGCAATCGGCCCGATCATCGGTGGTGCACTGTTGACCGCGACGACGTCCGAGGCCCTCTTTCTGGCGTTGGGCGTCGTCTTCGCCGTGCTGGTCGTGCCACTGCGCTCGCGGAGGCGCATAGGCCCGGCAATGCCGCGCTCTTCGGAACGGATGCTGCCCGCGCTGGCGGCGTCGACGCGGTTCGTCTGGAATTCCGCGTGGACCCGGCGGCTCTTGTACCGCCTCTCGGTGTTCGGGGTGCCCTCGAGTTGTCTGTGGGCGCTGCTGCCCGTGATCGCATAGGCACCGTGGTGGTAATGCCGCTTCGCCGCCGGGTGACGCAGAACGCGTTCATCTGCATCGGATCATGCGCCTAGCTACTGTACTCGCCGCGGTCGCGACGGTGTCGAATGTTGTGGTCGTCGCCGTGCTCATGGTGGTCGTCGGCGCCGCGTGGGTCGGTGTGCAGAGCTCCTGGATGATGGCCGCCCATGATGCTCTGCCGACGTGGATCCGGGCCCGCGTGATTGCCCTCATGCTATTGGCATTCCAGGGCTGCCAGGCGGCCGGCTCCCTCGTATGGGGGGCGCTTGCCGATGCCTTCTCCCTCGAGATCGCGTTTTGCTGCGGCGTCCATGGTGATGGTGAGCGCGGGCATCGGCGCGCTTGCCCATGGGATCGTGCCGGCGGAGACGATTACCCCCACTCTCGACGCTGCGGGTACGCGGACCGCGATACCGCTGGCACCGGTGGTGGAGGAGTCGGCACCGGTCCGTGTGACCGTGGTCTATAAATTACGACCCGGCGGACATGCGTCGCTTCGGACGCATCAGCGCGACCTCGCACGAGCCCGCCGCCGTCTCGGCGCGCGCAGCTGGACGGCTGAAGTCGGTACGGACCGCGTCATCGAGCAGTTCGATTACCGCGATGTCTCGGAGTACCGACGGTATCTATCCACCCGGTTGACCGATCCGGAGAAGTACCTTCTCGATAACATCTGGGTCGCCGCGTGCGCCGAACGCCCCCGATCCAGGATTTCCAACCGCTGAAAGAGTGGGTGACGCGCGCGCTCGAAGCGAATCTGGTCTATTCGTTGGGCTTTATGTGCCCTTCGATGAATTCCCCGTCATACCAACCGCGGTCCTCTGCGTAAGACAACATGGCTCCGAAGCCCTCGCGCCACTTACGGGTATGTGGTCCTTGGTTGCGGAGCCAGGCTGATCGAATGAAGACGGCGTCGTTGTCGATGTAGCCGATATTTGCGTTAACCAGCGATTCGTGGGCCTTCTCGCGATCGGATCCGATTCGTACGTGAAACGTCGCGAGATCCAGGAGGTGACGAGTTACAACACTGTCAGAAGTGACCTCGATGTACATTGCCTTCCTTCCCTAACTCGACGCGTACGGCCCGGAGCGCGCCATCCGATGGAATTGGCTGTCGTGAAACACGATGGGTGATACGGAACTGTGCATCTTGATGCGATTCACTGCAAGCACTGCGATGTCGTGGTCGCCCGCCCGAACCTGCTCGTAGATCGAACAGTTCAACCACAGGGCTGCGCCGGCAATGAAGACGGCCCCGCAACTGTCGCGAACCCAATCTATTCCCGCGAATCGATCGGGTACTTGCGACGCGAGTGCGCGAGCGGTCGACGCGTGGGCATCGGCCAGCACACTGACACCCAGAGATTGGGCTCGTCGGAGCAGAGGCCACGTTGTTGACGTGAGGGCTACGCACACGGACACCAGTGCTGGTTCGAGCGACACTGACACGAAGGAACTGGCTGCGATACCGGTCGGCTTGCCGTCGATCACTGCGCACACTGCCGCGACGCCTGATGGAAACCGGCCGTATGCGCCACGAAGGACGGGCGGCGACAGATCGTCGCCGCCGAAGAATCCGTCATCGGACCCTGCTGCCTGAATTTCTGACATGGACACCCCACCACTTGGAACAAACTGAATTGGGTTCATTTAAGGTCTACCACAGGCGCCCGCCCGCCAGAACCGTTTCGGTGCAGTACTTTTAGCTCGGACAGGGTATTGACGAGACGCGGATCACAGCCTAATCTTCGCATGAAGTGAGTTCAGTTTTCCAAAGGAGAGCGTGTGCCGACTGTCGAGGAGTTGCGAGCGTCCAATATCGACATCGCCCGTAGGTATCTAGAGGCCATCAACACCTGGGACTTTGCTGTCAAGCGCGAGCTTCTCGCCGAGGATATTGTCTTCGAGATGCGTTACGCCCCACCTGGGTTCAAGCGCCGGATGGAGGGTATCGAGGACGTGATGGCCTTCCTCGAGACCATTCCCTCGCTCATCGAGACGGAGGGGCTGTACGACTTCAGGTTCGAGACGTATCACTCCGATCCCGGGGAGGTCATCGCCGAGTACAAGAGCGACATGAAGATGGTCATTCCGGTTGAGCTGAAGAACGAGTACGTCACGCGTTTCACCATCCGAGACGCGAAGATCACGCACTTCTGTGAATTCTACGACCCGATTCCCCTGGTGATCGCTCTCGGCGGCCGGGTGGAGCCCGCGACCATCGAAAGCGCCAGATCGGCCCGTACCGAAAGCGCCTAACGCACATTCATCAGCATATGTGCTCGCTGGGCTCCAACCAAAATCACAGCTAGACAGAGAAACTGAGGTGTTGAATGTCCGAATCCAACTACCCGACCGCGTTCGGCGTCTTCATGGCTCCCTTCCACAAAATCGGAGTTAGCCCCACCGTTCTCTATGAGCGGGACCTGCAGATCATCGAGCTTGCCGACAGCCTCGGGTTTCAGGAGGCGTGGCTCGGGGAGCACCACTCCGGTGGTCACGAACCGATCGGCGCTCCCGAAATGCTGCTCGCAGCGGCTGCACAGCGCACCAAAACCATTAAATTGGGAACGGCCGTCAACTCGCTGCCGTACCACAACCCCTTCCTCCTTGCAGAGCGCCTGGTCACCCTCGATCACCTCTCTCGCGGTCGCGCGATCATGGGATTCGGTCCCGGACAGCTACTTTCCGATGCTTACATGCTGGGGATCGACCCGACGAAGCAGCGCGACATGATGCTCGAGGCGGCTGAGGTCATCGTTCGGCTCCTCCGGGGTGAGACGGTGACAGAGAAGACAGATTGGTTCGATCTGCGCGAGGCCAAACTACAGGTACGCCCCTACAGCGTGCCGGAGTTGGATGTAGTTGTCGCCGCTGTCACCTCACCGTCCGGGCCTGTCACGGCCGGCAGGCTGGGTGTGGGAATGATCAATCTCGCTGCCACAAGCCCTGCCGCCTTCGGCGCCCTTCGGGGCCATTGGAAGATCGCCGAAGACGAGGCAGCGAGGGCCGGGCGGACGGTGTCTCGCCGGAACTGGCGGCTCTCGGCGATCACCCACATCGCGGAGACAGAGGAGCAGGCGCGCCAGGACTGCACCCACGGGTTTGAGGAGATCTGGAACTATTTGGCGCATATTTCGCCGCTCCCGGCCTCCGAGAAGCCCGATGTCGAGGGAATGATCGACGAGGCCATCGAGTCGGGATCGGTTCTGATCGGCACGCCTGACACCGCAATCAAGAAGATCCGGCAACTTGGCGACCAGACCGGTGGATTCGGAAGTTTCATCATGACGCTTACCGACTTCACCGACTACGAGCGTCAGCGAAATGCCGTCAAGCTCTGGGCCGAGCACGTGATTCCCGAATTCCGGGGGCAGCTGAAGCCGATCCGCGAGCACAATGCGTGGGTGCGGGGTAACGAGTGGAAGGCCGAGACCATGGCGGCCATCAACGCTGCTACCGAGAAATACGCGGCACAGCATCGGCCGGTAGCGGTCAACTAACACTCCATTCTCTCGAGCTGTCACCAGCCGTCTGCAGCAGCCCGAGAGACTGGGCAGTTCTCGGCCTGACCACCAGGAAGACGATCTCACCATGACTGTCACCGACGAGCATCCGCTGGCGCCGCACATCAACCTCGCACCGACGCTCGCAGAGATTCACGCGGAAGCACGAGTGATGGCCGCAGTCAATCAGCTGTCCCGCGGGAAGGCGATCATCCTGAGCGATGGGATCGACTTGCCGACCAGCGGTGAGATCGTCTTTCCTGCGGTGAGGATCAGCACGGCTGACGCCGCTTTCGCTATCCGTCACTCGTCAGGATTCCTACAAGTCGCCCTTCCATCGGACCGGTGCGACGCCCTATTGCTTCCGGCTCAACAGGGCGCCGCTCCCGGAACCGCACAGTGCGTCACCGTCGACGCGGCCACTGGCATCACCACCGGCATCTCTGCGGCGGACCGTGCAACAACCATTCGGCTCTTGGCGTCCTCGGATGCGTCACCTGCGTCATTCAGCCGTCCGGGCCATGTGGTGCCCCTGCGCGCGGACGCGGCCCTGCCCATGTCGGGCTTCGGGCATCCCGAAGCTGCAGTACATCTGGTAGCGGCAGCCGGTTTCCCACCCGCCGCGGTGCTCACGACCGTCGTCGGCACTACTGACCCAACAGACGTCGCCTCAGGTAACGACCTGCACGAGTTCGCCCGCAGCCACCAACTTCCTGTCGTCGGGCTCCCTGACCTCGACTCCGAGAAAACACCACTGCCCTGCCTCCACATGTTGGTGGACCTCCCCAGCGGAAGAACATCTCTCGAGTCATTCACCGACCTGGGCCACAACTATCTCGTCTTGGCCGTGGGTGAGGTATCCGGCCGAGAGGACGTGCCTGTTCATCTGCTGCCGGCAGATCAGGTGTTGATCGACGCAGGATCTCCCAGCGCCGAGCCACGCATTCTGATCGGACTACCCCAGACCGCGGAGGATGAATATAGTCGTGCGATCGACGGGCTTCATCGGCAGCACAGCATGATCCGCGCCATCCTCCGCCGTCTGGGTTGCCTCTCAGTGGTATGTCCATAGGTCAGATCAGGCGCAGTAGGTCAGTCGTAGCTCGCCGCACGCCACCCTACCTACGAGAAAGAGAAACGGAAATGGTTGATCTCACAGGCAAAACTGCCCTCGTAACAGGTGGAGCGCGAGGACAGGGCCGTTCGCACGCCCTCGCCCTTGCCCAAGCCGGTGCTTCAGTCGCCATCCTCGACGTCTGCGAAGACCTCGAGAATGTCTCATATCCGCTTGCTTCGCAGGCGGACATGGACGAAACCATGCGGCTCATCAACGAGGCCAACGGGAAAGCACTTGCCGTCAAGGCAGATGTCCGCGACCGAGAGGCCATCAGCGATGCAGTCGCGCGAATCGTCGACACCTTTGGATCGCTGGATCTTCTCGCAATCAATCACGGCGTCATGGCGATCAGCGAATTTCGCCACATGGATCCCGCCGACTGGGACGTGGTCATCGACATCAATCTCAACGGCGTCTTCAACGTGCTACACGCGGGCCTTCCGCATCTGCTGAATCAGACCTGGGGACGGGTGATCATCACATCGTCGATGGCCGGCAAAGGCGGGTACCCGCCATTCAGTCATTACTCGGCCTCGAAGTGGGCGGTCATCGGGCTTGCGAAAACCGTGGCCCTCGAGGTGGCAACCACCGGGACCACGGTGAACGTCATCTGCCCGTGCTGCGTCGACACTCCGATCATCCACAACAGCACGATGTACAGGCTGTTCCGACCCGACCTCGACTCCCCGACAATCGGCGACGTCGCCGAAGAATTCTGTCGGTATCAGCCCCAGGGAATTCCATGGATTCCCCCTCAGGCAATCACGGACGCACTGATGTTCCTGGTCTCCGATGGTGCGAAACACATGACCGGCGAGACCCTCTCCGTCGCGGCCGGCCAGAACGCCAACGGTGCGGCATAACCAGTCCACCAACGTCATACGTCCGCGTCACCTATCACGGTGCGGTTTCACAGCCAGGTCGAGCGGGATCGGCGGTACAGCCACGGCGACTACCCGGCCGAACATGCTGAACGAGTCGTGGACGTGACTGAAATGAGCAACCCATCGTCGCGAAACGGCGCCTCCCGTGGCGCATGAGGAAATGGAGCGAGAATGACCAACTGCATGATCGATCTCACCGGCAAGGTCGCCATCGTCACCGGCGCAGCGTCCTTCCATGGCGACGACGATCCCTACCGCGTCGGCCAAGGCTCATCGACCGCGAGTCTGTTTGCGCAACTCGGCGCCAAGGTCGTACTCGCGGACATCAATGGCGAGGTTGCCGAGCAACGGGCGAAGCAGATCAGGGCCGACGGTGGAGACGCAATCGCCGTCGAGACCGATGTCCGCGTTGAGGAACAGGTCCAGCGGATGATTGCGACCGCAGTGGACGAGTTCGGACGACTCGACATTCTGCACAACAACGCCGCCGACCTGAGGATTCCATGGGAGCCGGGCGACCCGCCCATCACGGAATTCGTGGTGGACACCTTCCGTGCCCAGATCGAAACACTGCTCCTGGGCCCGATGCTCGGCTGCAAGCACGCGATCCCGGCAATGGTGAACACCGGCGGCGGCAGCATCACCTGCACGTCGTCGATCTCCGGCGAGATGGGCGAGCTCAACCTGACCACCTATGGCGTCGCAAAGGCGGGCGTCAACCAGCTCGTGCGCGCAGTGTCCGCACAGCATGGCAAACAAGGAATCCGATGTAACGCCGTGGCGCCTGGACTCGTACTGAGCTCCCCCAGTCTCCAACTCGGGGACGAGCTGATTACCCAGTACACGCGCCACTGCGACACCCCTCACGTCGGTCAGCCCGAGGACATCGCCCGGGTCGTCGCGTTCCTGCACTCCAATGCCGCGCGGTACATCACAGGGCAGGTCATCAGAGTCGACGGGGGCTTCACCGAGCACTCCCCGATGGTCACCGAGGGTCGTGCATCCGGCCTCGTCGCCGGAACCACCTGAGGATCAGCGCCTTGTGACACCCGCCGAAAATGCGAGGCGACAGACCGCCCGGACATCCCGCATCCTGACCTGCTCGGTGAAAGGGCCTCACCGAGCAGCGGGGTTCATGCGTCGACGCGGCGCTCGCCACTACGTGCGGGTTGACCGTGTAGCGCCCCGTCGAGTTTCTGTGAAACTCAGAATGTTCAGTATGAATCGAGCTGTGGTGGCATCAGTGGACTAATGCGTCGCGAGACGATCCGCCAACCGTCCGCAGTGCGCCTGTAGGTGTCATTGTTGAGGCAGAAGCACCGAACGGTCGCACCATCCTTGTTGTGTCCGTCCTGAAGAAGGTAGTTACTCCCGTAAGCCTCGTCGGAACCGTTGAACTCGATGACGAAGTTGCTGAACAGGTGCATCTGATCTGCCATGACGTTCTGGTTGTGGGCGAAGAACTCCTGGATCGCCGAGCGACCCGAGTAGCTCTCCAGTCCCATCGGTCGGGCGTCGAACACGGCATCATCGGCATAAGGCTCCATCAGCGCCTCCATGTCGAACTGGTCGAGCCCTCGTGCGTAACGTGCAGAGAGCATGCGAATTTCTTCGATGTCCGCAAATTGCTGCGGGCTGACGGTGGGAATGGTCATGTACTTCTCCTCGATAGGTCGCTGAGTTTTCGGGCGACGAATCATTCAGCGACGGCCTGACGGGCTAGAAATCCCTCGCCAAGCATGCGCTCGGGCCACATGAAGTTGAGACTCTGGCGCACGATTTTCCAACCGTCACCGGTGCGGCAGTAGGACTCCTCGTAGACGCCGAGCCAGTAGAGTGGGTTGCCCCCTTCGCGGATCTGATCACCGGTCACGAAGTCGAGAAGATAGACAAGCCCCGTCGCAGTGTCCTTGCCGGTGAGCTCGACGACGTGGTTGACCACGACATGCAGGTTGGAGAAGTATCCACTGGCGTAGAAGGGCCTTTCGGCGTCGGCGAACTTCTGTTTGAACTCAGTGCGGTCCGTCCAACTCCCGTACGGACCAAAATCGCACACTGCGTCGGGGTGATACAGCTCCACCAGCTCATCCAAACGGCCCCCGTCGAGGTAGGCGGATCCGAGGGTGCGGAGATGTTTGATGGATTCGATGTCGAGCAGTTCGTCGATTGTCATGATCGTGTTCCTACTAGTAGTACTTTGTTAGCTCGGCGTGTCGGCTCGAGTTTTCGTGGCCTTCTCG